>NZ_JAELTO010000019.1 GCF_016428875.1 Xylophilus sp. ASV27 | reverse complement strand
CCCCCCCCCCCCCCCCCCCCCCCCCCCCCCCCCCCCCCCCCCCCCCCCCCTTTTTAGATGTGTATAAGAGACAGGCGCAGCGCCAGGCTGGCCGCCACGGCCGCGCCGGCCAGGCCGGCGCCGATGACGGCGCAATCGCCCGGCACGGCCACCGCTTCGCCGGGCCAGGGCTCGTGCCGCCGCGGCTCCCAGGCGGGGGCGAACACGCCGCGCAGGCAATCGCGCTTGGGCGGCAGGCCGGGGGCTTTTTCCAGAACGAAGCCCTGGCTGGCGAGCGCGTCGCGCACCGCGCGGGCGATGGTCCAGGTGGCCAGCCGGGTGCCGCGGCGGGCGAAGCGCGCGAGCGTCCTGAGCGTTTCGGGCGACCACATGTCGGGGTTGCGCTGCGGGCTGAAGCCGTCGAGGTACAGGCTGTCGGCCGCGAAGCGCTGGGCGCGCAGCATGGGCTGCACCGGGCCCACGCAGAGCGTGAGCAGCAC
Organism: Xylophilus sp. ASV27; assembly: GCF_016428875.1. Lineage (GTDB taxonomy): Bacteria > Pseudomonadota > Gammaproteobacteria > Burkholderiales > Burkholderiaceae_C > Xylophilus. Next base: position 51,799 of record NZ_JAELTO010000019.1, on the reverse strand, counting down.
CCGCCCGCCGTCGAAGGCCAGCCGGTGCAGGCCCGGCAGCAGGCCCTGCCATTGCGCCGCGAGTTGCTGCGCCAGCGGCGCCAGATCGGGCTCGTCCCGCGCGGCGCGCAGCAGGTCGGCGGCGGCCACCGGATAGGCCTCGACCGAGACGAAGTGCAGCAGGCCCGGCCGCGCCGGGTCGGCGCGCCAGGCGGCCCAGGCGGCGAGAAAGTTCAGGCCCAGGCCAAAGCCGGTTTCCAGGATGCGCCACTGCGCCTTGCCGGCCCAGGCGCCGGGCAGGCCGCAGCCGCCCAGGAACACGTGGCGCGCCTGCGCCAGCGCGCCGGCTTCGGAGTGGTAGCGGTCGTCGAAGCGCGCGCTGCGCGGCGCGCCGGCGCTGGTCCAGTCGACGGGTTCAGACATGAAACGCCCCCGGGCTGCGCGCACGACATGTCGCTGCGCCAACGCCCTCGAGCGGACACATCCGGCGGCCCGGCGGAGCCGGTTTCGCGGATGTTGCGGCATGGCCTGCTCCGCGGCCTTTGGTGCTGGGGTGTTTCATACGGGGCGGGTGGCGCGCGGCACCGTGGATGGACGAAAAGAAAACGCCCCGGCTGCGGCAGCCGGGGCGTGCGGGCCGGGCGCGCTCAGGGCGCCGTGGGCGGCACGTAGCCTTGCGCGACGTCGGCGCCGTCGCCGAAGAAGTGCTTTTCCATCTGGCGCTTGAGGTAGTCGCGGGCGCGCTGGTCGGCCAGGTTCAGGCGGTTCTCGTTGACCAGCATGGTCTGCTGCTTCATCCACTGGGCCCAGGCCTCCTTGCTGACGCTTTGCCACAGGCGCTTGCCCAGTTCACCCGGGTAGGGCGGGAAATCCAGGCCCTCGGCTTCCTTGCCGAGCTTGATGCAGTGGACCATGCGTGCCATGTAGGGAGACCCTCTAAAAATGATTTTCGAATAAGGAACTGCGAACTTGATCGTTCCGGTTGGGTGGGGCGGCTTCCAGAATGCCTCCATCGTTTCACATCGAACAAAGAGGAAGAGCGCCATGGCCCATCGCCGCGACTTTATCAAGATTCCCCTGGCCGGCGCCCTGGCCGCGGCTATGTCCCTGCCCGCATGGGCGCAGACGGTGACCCTGCTCAACGTGTCGTACGACCCGACGCGCGAGCTGTACGTGGACTACAACAAGGCCTTCGCCGCCTACTGGAAGGGCAAGACCGGGCAGGACGTGGTGGTCAAGCAGTCGCACGGCGGCTCGGGCAAGCAGGCGCGCTCCATCATCGACGGCATCGATGCCGACGTGGCCACCTTGGCCCTGGGCGGCGACATCGACGCGCTGGTCGCCAACGGCGGCTGGGTCAGGCCCGACTGGCAGAAGCGCCTGCCGCACAACTCCGCGCCCTACACCTCGACCATCGTGTTCCTGGTGAAGAAGGGCAATCCCAAGGGCATCAGGGACTGGGACGACCTGGCCAGGCCCGGCGTGCAGGTGATCACGCCCAACCCCAAGACCTCGGGCGGCGCGCGCTGGAACTACCTGGCCGGCTGGGAGTACGCCAAGCGCAAGTACGGCGGCGAGGCCGGCGCGCGCGGCTACATCGCCAAGCTGTTCAAGAACGTGCCGGTGCTCGACACCGGCGCGCGCGGCGCCACCATCACCTTCGTGCAGCGCGGCGTGGGCGACGTGCTGCTGGCCTGGGAGAACGAGGCCTTCCTGGCGCTCAAGGAGTTCGGCCCCGAGAAGTTCGAGATCGTGGTGCCTTCCATTTCCATCCTGGCCGAGCCCTCGGTGGCGGTGGTGGACCGGAACGTCGACAGGAAGGGCACGCGCATCGTGGCCGAGGAATACCTGAAGTACCTGTACTCCGACGAGGGCCAGGACATCGCCGGGCGCAACTTCTACCGCCCGACCGGCGACAAGGCCAAGGCCAGGTACGCCCGCCAGTTCCCGCAGCTGACGCTGGTCACCATCGACCAGGCGTTCGGCGGCTGGGCCAAGGCCGACAAGGAGCACTTCGCCGACGGCGGCACGTTCGACCAGCTCTACGCCAATCGCCAGAAGTAGGGCGTTTGCTCCTATATTGATAGCTAAAAGCTCAGGTTTTTCCTGGGCTACAGGCTGATTTCGTTCAAATTTCCCTGAAAAGAGCCCATTCCATGTCCGTTTTGCTGATTGCCGGCAGCCCCTCGGCGCCCTCGCGCTCCTCCGCGCTGCTGGAGGCCGTGGCGCACCGGCTGGCGCAGCGGCGCGTCGGCGTGCAGCGGCTGCCGGTGCGCGAGCTGGAGGCGCAGGCGCTGCTGCATGGGGACTTCGGCAGCGCGTCGGCCCGCCAGGCGGTGGAGCGCGTGGCCCGGGCGCGGGCGCTGGTGATCGCCACGCCGGTCTACAAGGCGGCCTACAGCGGCGTGCTCAAGGCCTTTCTGGACCTGCTGCCGCAGACCGCGCTCAAGGGCAAGACGGTGCTGCCGCTGGCCACCGGCGGCAGTCCGCACCACATGCTGGCGCTGGACTACGCGCTTCGGCCGGTGCTGCAGGCGCTGGCGGCGCGGCACATCCTGCCGGGCGTGTACGCCACCGACGCGCAGGTCGCGCTCGCGCCCGAGGGCGCCTACCAGGTGCACCCGGACCTGGCGCCGCGCCTGGACGACGCGGTCGATGCGCTGGTCGAGGGCCTGGGCCCGCCGCTGCCGCACGGCTTTGCCGCGGTGCCCTTCGCGCAGGTGCGATGTAGCGTCTGAGGCGCCCGCGCGCCCGCGCGCCCGCGCGCCCGCGCGCCGGCCGCCTGCCTCCCGTTCTTCTTTCCACGTCGCCGCGGGCGGGCGCAGCCCTGCACCGCACAACCCCAAGGACACCGCCATGGCTTCTCCCGCACTTCTTCTGTCGTACCGCGTCCAGCGGCTTATCCGCACCACCGCCCGCGCCTGGGGCGTGCGGCACGCGGCCGGCCTGACGTTTTCCATCGCCGTCTGACGGCACGAGGCATTCCATGCAGATCTTCTGGTTTCTTCCCACCCACGGCGACAGCCGCTACCTGGGCTCCGCCGAGGGTGCGCGCACGGTGGACCTGGCCTACCTGCAGCAGATCGCGGGCGCGGCCGACCGGCTCGGCTACGAAGGGGTGCTGATCCCCACCGGGCGCTCGTGCGAAGACCCGTGGGTGGTCGCCTCCAGCCTGATCGGGGCGACGCGCAATCTCCGGTTCCTGGTGGCGGTGCGCCCCGGCCTGCACCAGCCGAGCCTGGCCGCGCGCATGGCGGCCACCTTCGACCGGCTCTCGGGCGGGCGGCTGCTGGTGAACCTGGTCACCGGCGGCGACCAGGCCGAGCTGGAAGGCGACGGCGTCTACCTGGACCACGCGGAGCGCTACGCCCAATCGGCCGAGTTCATCCGTATCTGGCGCGAGATCATCGCGCGCAGCCACGACGGCCAGGGCGTCGACTTCGACGGCCGGCACCTGAGCGTGAAGGGCGCCCGGCTGCTCTTTGCGCCGCTGCAGAAGCCGTATCCGCCGGTGTGGTTCGGCGGCTCCTCGCCCGCGGCGCATGCGCTGGCGGCCGAGCAGGTCGATGCCTACCTGACCTGGGGCGAGCCGCCGGCCGCGGTGGCGAAGAAGATCGCCGACGTGCGCGAGCGTGCCCAGGGGCTGGGCCGCAGGCTCGAGTTCGGCATCCGCCTGCACGTGATCGTGCGCGAGACCGAGGACGCCGCCTGGAGGGCCGCCGAGGACCTGATCAGCCGTGTGGACGAGGCCACCGTGGCGCGCGCCCAGGCCGCCTTCGCGCGCATGGATTCCGAAGGCCAGCGCCGCATGGCCGCGCTGCATGCGGGCGGCACCAGGCGTTCGCGCGCCGATCTGGAGATCGCGCCCAACCTCTGGGCCGGCGTGGGCCTGGTGCGCGGCGGCGCCGGCACCGCGCTGGTGGGCGACCCCAGGACCGTGGCCGCCCGCATCGAGGAATACGCGGCGCTGGGCCTGGACAAGTTCATTCTCTCGGGCTACCCGCATCTGGAAGAGGCCTACCGCTTTGCCGAGCTGGTGTTTCCGCTGCTCTCGCGCAAGGCGCAGTCGCAGTTGGCGGGCGGTTCGCTGGGCGGGCCGTTCGGCGCAGTCGTCGCCAACCTGGACGCGCCTTCGCGCCTCCGATCGCAAAGCTAGGGGCCCCGCCATGACCGGACAAGTGCAGGACCTGCCGGCCGTCGCTGCCGCCGAGGGCGCGGGCAGCGCGCTCAAGGGCTTTGCCGCCAGCGTCGGCCGGCGGCTCGTTCCGTGGCTGCTGCCGGTGGGGCTGATCGCCTTCTGGCAGATCGCCGCCTCGCTCGGCTGGCTGTCCAGCCGGGTGCTGCCGGCGCCGGCGGACGTGGCCCGGGCGGCGTGGTCGCTCAGCGCCTCGGGCGAGCTGTGGACCCACGTCAGGGTCAGCGCCGGCCGCGCCCTGGCCGGGCTGGCGGTCGGCGGCGGGCTGGGGCTGGCGCTGGGGCTTCTGACCGGCTCGGTGCGCTTCTTCGAGACGCTGCTCGACTCCACCATCCAGATGGTGCGCAACATTCCGGCGCTGGCGCTGATACCGCTGGTGATCATCTGGTTCGGTATCGACGAGTCGGCCAAGCTGTTCCTCATCTCGGTGTCGGTGTTCTTCCCTATCTACCTCAACACCTTCCACGGCATCCGCAACGTCGATCCGCAACTGATCGAGATGGGCCGCACCTATGGGCTGTCGCGCTGGCAGTTGTACCGCCAGGTGATCCTGCCGGGGGCGCTGTCCTCGATCCTGGTCGGGCTGCGCTTCTCGCTCGGGCTGATGTGGGTGATCCTGATCGTGGCCGAGACCATCTCGGCGCAGGCCGGCATCGGCTACCTGACCATGAACGCGCGCGAGTTCCTGCAGACCGACGTGGTGCTGGTCGGCATCCTGCTGTACGCGCTGCTGGGCAAGCTGGCCGACCTGTTCGCCCGCGCGCTGGAGCACGGGTGGCTGCGCTGGCATCCCGGCTATCAGAAGAACGCCAGATGAGGACGCAGGCCATGGCACATCCTGATCGAACCCCCACCGGCGTGCGCCTGGAGGCGCGGGCCCTGGGCAAGCGCTACGGTGCGCGCGAGGTGCTGCGCGGCGCGCAGCTGAGCATCGAGCCCGGGCAGTTCGTCGCCATCGTCGGGCGCAGCGGCTGCGGCAAGAGCACGCTGCTGCGGCTGGTGGCCGGGCTGGAGCCGGCCACGGCCGGCACGCTGGCGCTGGACGGCCGGCCGGTGCGCGGCCTGCACGAAGACGCCCGCATCATGTTCCAGGAGGCGCGCCTGCTGCCCTGGAAGCGCGTGCTGGACAACGTGGCGCTGGGCCTGCCGGCCAGCGAACGCGGCCGGGCGCTGGAGGTGCTGGCCCAGGTCGGTCTGGCCGAGCGCGGGCACGAATGGCCGGCGCGCCTGTCGGGCGGCCAGCGCCAGCGCGTGGCCCTGGCGCGCGCGCTGGTGCACCAGCCGCGCCTGCTGCTGCTGGACGAGCCGCTGGGCGCGCTCGACGCGCTCACCCGCATCGAGATGCACCGCCTGATCGAAGACCTGTGGCAGCGCCGCCGCTTCACCGCGCTGCTGGTCACGCACGACGTGCAGGAAGCCGTGGCCCTGGCCGACCGCGTGATCCTGATCGAGGACGGCCGCATCGCGCTGGACGAGCCGATCGCGCTGGCGCGGCCGCGCTCGCAGGGCGACCCGGCCTTTGCCGCCATCGAGAAGCGCATTCTCGACCGCGTGCTGCAGCAACCGGCGCCGGAACCCGCGCCCGAGGTGTCCAGCCCCGCCGCGCATGCGCTACGCTGGGCGGTTTGACCCACCCATCCAAAAGGAGATGCCATGACCCGTCCCACCCCCGCCCACTGGAAGTTCGAGACCCTGTCGGTGCACGCCGGCTACTCGCCAGACCCCACCACGCATGCCGTGGTGCCGCCGATCTACCAGACGGTGGCCTATGCCTTCGACAGCGCCCAGCACGGCGCCGACCTGTTCGACCTGAAGGTGCCGGGCAACATCTACACCCGCATCATGAACCCGACGCAGGACGTGCTGGAGCAGCGCGTGGCCGCGCTCGAAGGCGGCATCGGCGCGCTGGCGCTGGCCTCGGGCCAGGCGGCGGTGACCTATGCGATCCAGACCATCACCGAGGCGGGCGACAACATCATCAGCAGCACCGCGCTGTATGGCGGCACCTACAACCTGCTGGCGCACACGCTGCCGCAGTTCGGCATCACCACGCGCTTTGCCGACCACCGCGACCCGGCGAGCTTCGAGAAGCTGTTCGACGACAAGACCAAGGCGGTGTTCGTCGAGTCGCTCGGCAACCCGGCGGGCAACGTGACCGACATCGCCGCCGTGGCCGCGATCGCGCACCGCCATGGCGTGCCGCTGATCGTGGACAACACCGTGCCTTCGCCCTACCTGAGCCGCCCGATCGAGCACGGCGCCGACATCGTGGTGCATTCGCTCACCAAGTACCTGGGCGGCCACGGCAGCAGCCTGGGCGGGGCCATCGTCGATTCCGGCAAGTTCCCTTGGGGCCAGCACAAGCAGAAGTTCCGCCGCCTGAACGAGCCCGACCCGAGCTACCACGGCGTGGTCTACACCGAAGCGCTGGGCGCGGCGGCCTACATCGGCCGGGCGCGCGTGGTGCCGCTGCGCAATACCGGCGCGGCGATCTCGCCCTTCAACGCCTTCCTGATCCTGCAGGGCATCGAGACCCTGTCGCTGCGCATGGACCGCATCAACGACAACGCGCTGGCCGTGGCGCAGCACCTGCAGGCCCACCCCAAGGTGAGCTGGGTCAACTACGCCGGCCTGCCGAGCCACCCGGACCATGCGCTGGCGCAGAAGTACCTGCGCGGCAAGGCCTCGGGCATCCTGACCTTCGGCCTCAAGGAGGGCGGCCGCGCGGCCGGCGCGCGCTTCCTCGATGCGCTGGCGCTGTTCACGCGGCTGGTCAACATCGGCGACGTGCGCTCGCTGGCCACGCACCCGGCCTCGACCACCCACCGCCAGCTCTCGCCCGAGGAACTGGCCAAAGCCGGCGTGTCGGAAGAGACGGTGCGCCTGTCGGTCGGCATTGAGCACATCGACGATCTGCGCGCCGATCTGGACCAGGCGCTGGCGGCGACCTAGTTTCTGAGCAGAAGATGGCTGTAGCCCAGGTTTTATCTGGGCTTTAAGCTATCAATTTCATAGTTCTCAACCCCAGGAGCAATTCCATGTCCATCCAGGCCATCAACGTGCGCAACCAGTTCAAGGGCAAGGTCCGCGAGATAATCCGCGGCGACGTCGTCTCCGAGGTCGACGTCGAGACGCCCTGGGGCATCGTCACTTCCGTCATTACCACACGTTCCGTGGACGACCTGCAGCTGCAGGTCGGCTCCGACGTCGTGGCCTTGGTGAAATCCACCGAGGTTTCCATCGCCAAACTGTGATTCGGCTCGAAAACATCCATCAAACCTATCCAGGCCCCAGCGGGCCGGTGCAGGCACTGCGAGGCATCGACCTGCATGTTCCCCAAGGCCAGATCTTCGGCGTGATCGGGCGCAGCGGCGCGGGCAAGAGCTCGCTGGTGCGCACCATCAACCTGCTGAACCGGCCCACCTCCGGGCGCGTGCGCGTGGCCGGCCAGGACCTCACCGCCATGCCGGACGCCCAACTGCGCCAGGCGCGCCAGGGCATCGGCATGGTGTTCCAGCACTTCAACCTGCTGGCCTCGCGCACGGTGTACGACAACGTCGCGCTGCCGCTGGAGCTGGCCGGCATGGATGCCGCCGCGATCCGCACCCGCGTCATGCCGCTGCTGGACCTGGTCGGGCTGGCGGCGCTGCGCGAGCGCTATCCGGCGCAGATCAGCGGCGGGCAGAAGCAGCGCGTGGGCATTGCCCGGGCGCTGGCGAACCGGCCCCAGGTGCTGCTGTCGGACGAGGCCACCTCGGCGCTCGACCCGGAAACCACCCGCGCCATCCTCGCGCTGCTGCAGCAGGTCAACCGCGAGTTCGGCCTGACCGTGGTGCTGATCACGCACCAGATGCAGGTCATCAAGCAGATCGCGCAGCAGGTGGCGGTGATCGACGCCGGCCGCATCGTGGAGCAGGGCGCGGTGCTGGAGGTGTTCACCCGCCCGCAGCACGCCACCACGCGCAGCCTGCTCGACGAGGTCACGCCGCAGGCGCTGCCCGAGAGCGTGCTGGCGCGGCTGCGCAGCCAGTTGCAGGGCCTGCCCGCGGGCGAGGCCTGCGTGCTGCGCATCGCCTTTGCCGGCGACGCGGTGGCCGACCAGCCGCTGCTGTCGGAGCTGGTGCGGCGCTTCGGCGTGGACCTGTCGGTGGTCCACGGCCAGATGGACGAGATCCAGGGCCAGCCCTATGGCGCGCTGGCGCTGCTGCTGCGCGGCGCGCCTTCTTCGCTGGGCGAGGCCGTGGCGTACCTGCGCGGCGCGGGCGTGTCGGTGCAGGAGGTGAGCGATGTTTGACGTCTTCACCGCGCCCATGCTCGAACTCTTCGCCACCTCGCTCTGGGAGACCCTGGTCATGGTCGGCGTCTCGGGCGCCATCGCCGCGCTGCTGGGCGTGCCGCTGGGCGTCTACCTGCACCTGACCGCCGCCGGCGGCGTGCTGCAGAACCGGCCGGTGAACCGGGTGGTGGGCTTTGCCGTGAACGCGGTGCGCTCCACGCCCTTCATCATCCTGCTGGTGGCCATCATCCCGTTCACGCGGCTGCTGACCGGCTCGTCCATCGGCACCGCCGCGGCCATCGTGCCGCTGACCATCGCCGCTGCGCCCTTCATGGCGCGGCTGGTGGAAACCGCCCTGCGCGAGGTCGACCGCGGCCTGGTCGAGGCGGCCCAGGCCATGGGCGCGAGCACCGGCCAGATCGTCTGGAAAGTGCTGCTGCCCGAGGCGCTGCCGGGCATCGTCGCCGGCATCACCATCACCCTGGTCAGCCTCACCGGCTACTCGGCCATGGCCGGCGCCATCGGCGGCGGCGGCCTGGGCGATCTGGGCATCCGCTACGGCTACCAGCGCTTCCTGCCGGAGGTGATGCTCGCCGTGGTGGTGGTGCTGATCGTTTTCGTGCAGGTGCTGCAGGGCGCCGGCGACTGGCTGGTCAAGCGCCTGAGCCACAGGTGATCCGTTTTTTCATCCCAAGGACCCAAAGACATGACATTCCCGAAACGCTTCACCCTGCAGATCCTCGCCGCCGGCGCCCTGGCCGCGGCCCTGGGCCTGCCGGCCCAGGCGCAGGACAGGCCGATCAAGATTGGCGTCACCGCCGGCCCGCACGCGCAGATCATGGAGCAGGTGAAGAAGGTCGCCGAGCAGGACGGCCTGAAGATCCAGATCGTCGAGTTCAGCGACTACGTACAGCCCAACGCCGCGCTGGCCGCCGGCGACCTGGACGCCAACAGCTACCAGCACAAGCCGTATCTGGAGGTGCAGATGAAGGACCGCGGCTACAAGTTCACCGACGTGGGCTATACCGTCAACTACCCGATGGGCATCTATTCCAGGAAGGTGAAGAAGCTCGCCGACCTCAAGCCCGGCGCGCGCTTCGGCCTGCCGAACGACCCTACCAACGGCGCGCGCGTGCTGCTGGTGCTGCAGGACCAGGGCCTGATCAAGCTGCGCCCCGGCGCCGACGTCAAGGCCACGCCGCTGGACGTGGTGGACAACCCCAAGAAGCTCAAGTTCATCGAGGTGGACGCGGCCCAGTTGCCGCGCACGCTGGACGACCTGGACGCCGCGGGCATCAACACCAACTACGCCGTCTCCGCGGGCCTGTCCATCGCCAAGGACGCCATCGCCCAGGAAAGCGCCAAGAGCCCCTACGTGAACGTGCTGGTGGTGCGCACCGCAGACAAGGACAAGCCCTGGGTCGCCAAGCTCGTGAAGGCCTACCACTCGGAGCCGGTCAGGCAGTTCGTGCTGACGGAATTCAAGGGCGCGGTGGTGCCGGGTTGGTGAGTGGGGGGAGCCCTTGAGCATGGAGGCAAGGATCTCCTCGCGCGGGTCGGAGCGGCGCATGCTGGCTGACGCCGACCGCGCCTGGCTCGCGGCCAGCGCCGAATCGCTGGATAGGGACAACAGCCTGGCGCATGAGGTGGTTCCGCGCCTCGCAGCCGCGGGCCTGTTTGGTCTGGGCGTGCCGCGTGAGTGGGGCGGGCAGGGCGGCGACGTATGGGACGGCGTCGAGGCCATCGCGGCCGTCGCGGGCGAGTCGCTCACCGCGGCGTTCACGTTCTGGGGGCAGCGGGCGTTCATCGAGAACCTGCTGCACTCGCCCAACATCGTGCTGCGCGAGCGCTGGCTGCCGCCCCTGCTCGCCGGCACGCACGCGGGCGCGGCCGGCTTGTCCAACGCCATGAAGTTCCTCGGCGGCATCGAGGCGCTGGGCATCACGGCGCGGCCGGCGGCCTCCGGTTGGCGTTTGCAGGGCAGCATTCCCTGGTGCACCAACCTGCGGCCCGATGGATTCGTCGCGGCGGCCGCGGTGGCGCTGCCGCAAGGCGCCAGGCCCGTGGTGGCCGCATTGGTGTCGGGTCGCGCCGGCCTCACCCGCAGCGACGACCTGGACCTGATCGCCCTGCGCGCCAGCAACACCGCATCGCTCGGCATCGACGGCCTGCTGCTGGAGCCCGCCGACCTGATCCACGAGGATGCCGGTGCCTTCCTGCCGCGCGTGAGGCCGGCCTTCCTCGGGCTGCAGTGCGCGCTGTCGATCGGGCTGGCGCGTTCGGCGCTGGCGACCGCGCGGCGCAGCGGCGGTGCGGGGCGCGAGGTGCTGCACGAGCCGGTGCGCGCCCAGCGGGCGGCGCTGGACGCCGCAACGGCTTCGCTGCGCGAGGGGCTGGCGGACGGCCGCTTCGTGGCCCAGCCCGCCGCGCTCTTTCGCCTGCGGCTGGCGCTGGCGGACGTCGTGCAGCAGGCCCTGCTGCTGGAACTGCAGGCCGGCGGCGGCCGCGCCTACCACCGCGACCAGCCGCTGAGCTTCGCGCGGCGCTGGCGCGAGGCCGCCTTCATTCCCATCGTGACGCCCAGCGTCACGCAACTGCTCGGCGCGCTGGCTCGGCAGGCCCAGGCCGCGCCGTCGGGCACCGGCTCCACAAGCGGCCATATGCTCGTCCGGCCTGTGACACCTATGGGCCCGGCCACTCCCGCCGTATCTGCTCCAGACCCTGTCGATAGGCCGTCACCACGAAGTCAGGGAAGCGGCGCTTGAACTTCGTGGAATCGAAAAGGTTGTCCTGCTCGTAGCGGGGCAGCAGTTCCTGGATCTCGCGCACCTGCTTCGAGAACAGTCCGGCCGCAGCCAGCGTCCACTTGCCGATGACCGAATAGGCGGGCTCGCGCCCGAAGACCTGGCTGGCCATCGTGACGAATTCCTTGTACGTCGGCCGGTCGTCGCAGCACGGCAGGTGCCAGGTTTGTCCGAACGCATCGGGCGCGTTGCCGAGAGCCGCCAGCGCCCGGCTCGCGTCGGGCGTCCAGATCAGCGTGCGCCGCGTGTCGTCGCGCACCGGCACGCGCGGCCTCTTGCCGGCCTGGAGCTTTTCGATGACCAGCGCGTTGGTGAAGCTCTGCGTCTTGCCCGGGCCATAGAACTCGGGGGCGCGGCCAATAAGCACGGGGATTTCGCCACGTGCCATTTCTTCGAGCACCATCGAGGCCATCGCGGCGCGCACCCGGCCCTTGCGGCCCACCGGGGCGAAGGGCGTGTCCTCCGTCTGCAGCCGCTTGTCCTGCGGGTACATGTAGGTGTTGTCGAAATAGGCGAAGCCCGCGCCTGCTGCGCGGCAGGCGTCCAGGGCATTCTTCAGCATCGTGGGGAACTGCGCTTCCCACAGCGCCGTGTCCGGCGGCAGGCCGGCCGTGAAGTAAACGATGCGGCTGCCCTTGACCGCATCCGCCGTCTGCTTCGCATCGAGCAGATCGGCGGACACCAGACGGTCGGTGTCGTTGACCTTGCGCGGGTTGCGGCTCACGAGCCGCAGGTCGTTCGTGTATCTGCGCTTGAGTTCACGCGCCAGTTCCGTGGCGATCTGGCCGTTCGCCCCCAATATCGTCTGCATGGCGTCCACCTTCATGAAGTTGCACCGGGTGGTGCAATGACCCCAAGGTTAACCTTGAAGTAATGTTCAATGTCAAACTCCGTGGCCATCAGGAGCAGCTCGATCATGAAAATTGGAGAGCTTGCAGGGCGCACCGGCCTGGCCACCTCGCGCATCCGCTTCTACGAACGCATCGGCCTGCTCAAGGCGGTCGAGCGCCAGGAAAACGGCTACCGCAGCTACCCCGAGGACGCGGTATTGGCGCTCAAGCTCATCGCGGCCGGGCAGCAGGCGGGCTTCAGTCTGGACGAGTTGCGTGCGCTGTTGCCCAGCGATCTCGCCAGTTGGGAACATGGAACGCTGCTCGACACGCTGCGCCGCAAGGTGCAGGACATCGAGGCCCTGCAAGCACAGCTCGCGCAAAGCAAGGCGCATCTGGTCGAACTGATGGCGCAGATCGCAGCCAAGCCGCAGGACATGGATTGCGCCGCCAACGCCCGGCGCGTGCTGTCGGAAATGCAGTTGGTCGAGGCGGACGCTGCCCCGGCCGCCAAGAGGGTTCGTCGTTAGGGCAACGTAGATGGGCATCGCGGCCCGACACTGCAGTTGCATTCGTTCGGGCCACACACGGTCCAAGGAGTTTGCGGATGACCAAGCGAATACTCCACGTTGTCAGCAACGTGGCCCACTACCAGGATCCCATGCAGCCCACCGGCTTGTGGCTGTCGGAGCTGACCCACGCGTGGCAGGTCTTTGCCGCCAACGGGTACGCGCAGCGCATCGCCAGTCCGCGGGGCGGCCTCTCGCCGCTGGAGCCTCGCTCGCTGAAATGGCCGCTGGCCGATGCGTCCGTGAAGGACTGGCTGGCCGACCCGGCGCGGATGGCATTGCTGGCCTCCACCGCGCAGCCAGACGAGATCGACCCGGCGGCGTTCGACGCGATCTACTTCACCGGCGGGCACGCGGTCATGTGGGACTTCCCCGGCAGCGAGGGGCTGCAGCGCATCACCCGCGCCATCCATGAGCGCGGGGGCATCGTCTCTGCGGTCTGCCACGGCTACTGCGGGCTGCTGAACACCCGCTTGGAAGACGGTTCGCTGCTGGTGGCCGGACGGCGCGTCACCGGGTTTTCCTGGCGGGAGGAGGTGTTGGCGGGCGTGGCGGCGAAGATGCCCTACAACGCCGAGGAAGAGATGAAACGGCGCGGCGCGCGCTACGAAAAGGCGTGGCTGCCATTCGTCTCGAACGTCGTCGTCGATGGCAGGCTGGTGACCGGGCAGAACCCCATGTCGTCCAAGGCGACGGCCGAGCACGTGGCCGCATTGTTGAAATCCTCCTGAACTGCGGCCGTGGCCGTCACGCAGGTCTCCAACGCGCTGGGCACGGTGGTGCCGGTGAAGTAGATCGTCGAGCTGGCACGTCGCGCTGGCGCCAAGGCGCTGGTCGATGGTGCGCAATCCATCTCGCACATGCGGGTGGACGTGCAGGACATCGGCGCCGACTTCTTCGTGTTCTCTGGCCACAAGGTGTTCGGCCCGACCGGCATCGGCGTAGTCTGGGGCAAGCGCTAGGTGCTCGAAGACATGCCCCCGTGGCAGGGCGGCGGCAACATGATTGCCGACGTCACCTTCGCGAAGACCGTGTTCCAGCCGATCCCGAACAAGTTCGAGGCCGGCACCGGCGACATCGCCGACGCGGTGGGCCTGGGCGCTGCCATCGACTATGTGAACCGGGTGGGCATGGAGAACATTGCGCGCCACGAGCATGACCTGCTGGTGAACGGCATGCAGCAGCTCGGGAGCATCCCCGGTATGCGCTTGATCGGCACGGCGGCGGACAAGGCCAGCGTGATGTCCTTTGTGCTGGCCGGCTACAGCACCGAAGAGGTGGGGCGGGCGCTGAACGATGAAGGCATCGCGGTGCGCACGGGCCACCACTGCGCGCAGCCCATCCTGCGGCGCTTCGGTGTCGAGACCACGGTGCGGCCTTCGCTGGCGTTCTACAACACCTTCGATGAGATTGATCGGCTGGTGGCGGTGGTACGGCGGCTGGCTGGGCAGCGGCGGGCGGGTTAAAGCCATCCGCTTATTTGGGGCACTGTGGCGCGATCCCGCCGACGGCGTACCTTGCTCCGCGAATGTCCCCCGCCCTGCGGGCTCCTCCTTTATTTCGCTGAGCAAGGCACGTCATCGACGTGATCGTTACGAGTAGCGGTCGTTGATCGGCCGCCTCCCCGAGCGCACGTGCACCGCGTAGATCGCAGCCTAGCTCTACGGCTTGGCTGTTAGGAGAAGGTGCTGCCTGAAGAAGGCCCGCACTTCGGCATTGAAGGCGGCATGAAAAGCCACGCGGTCGAAACCGGGCCCGTCATTACAGATCTCGGGTATCGATTCGAGCTGCGCGGGCGAGCAGGGCGCCAGAAACCCGAAGTGCGCGCCGTTTTCGGCCACGTGCCACTCCGGCGCCGCAGGCAGGTTGCGGCGAACGGCCGCCACGCTTTCGGGCGTGACGCCATCGCCGCCGTATGCAGAGGCCCAGAGCTGGATCGGGATGGCCACGCTCTTCAAGCCCTCGGCGTCAAAGACCATGCTGAGCGGATCGGCGATCACGGCCGCCTTGATGCGCGCGTCATGCGCCAGGGGCGCTGCGAGCAGTTCGCGGAAGCTCTGCCGCATCTGGCCGCACGCCGGGCTTTCCGGCGCTGACGCGCAGGGGGACCCTGGCAGGGGAGGGAGCCGTTCGAAGTCCGGACGGGCACCAGCGAGCACCAGGCCCGTGTAGCCGCCCCTTGAAAAGCCAAAGAAGCCAATCTTGTCTGCCGCCAGTGCGGTGCGTGCCGGCCACTGCTGGAGCATGTAGTCGATCAGTCGCTTGATGTCTGTGGTCCGCGTGGCGAGTGCCGTGATTCTGTCGTTCGGGCCACTCCGGATATGGTAGTTGTCGCTTGAATGGTTGATGGCTGCGACCACAAAGCCCGCATTGGCCAGCGCTTCGGCCGTGTCGTGATGGCCGAGGAAGGAGCCGCCATATCCATGCGACAGCACGATCAATGGCAACTGCGCGCCTGCGACCGGGCAATCCTGCACACCGGGAATGACAGACTGGCCGAGCTTGATCTCTCCATCCGGCGTGCCGCAGGGCGTCCATACGGCGCCGCGCAGCCACGGCCCTTGCGCGTCGGCCGGTACCTCCATGGTGCTGAAGCCGGCGGCCTGGACGAGTGTCGCCAAGAGACCAAGGGCCGTGAGTAAGAGCAGGCGAAGGAAAGGCATGTCATATCCTGAGCAAAGGTGGGGCGTCAGTTGGCTGGGCGAATGGGAATCAGCAGGTCGGTGCGCAGTGCGGCGGGCGCGACCTGGCGTGGCGAGTTCAGGTAGTGCTCCAGCGTGGCCCGGTCGTCCGGCTCGTAGCCGCTGCCGGGCAGCCAGTGTGCGTAGAGCGCCTGCACGGCGGCGTTGATGCGGGTGTAGGGGCCGGCAAGGCAATGCGCGGCGTAGAGCCCGCCCGGGATATCGAGCGTCTCGATCTCCGCATCGTCGGCGGGCCAGGGGTCGGGTGAGGCCACCGCGGCGTAGTACCTGAATTCGGACCGCAACTCCGGATCGCCGCAGGAGATACCAAACCAGTCCGATATGGCCCGGGCGCCAATGTGTGTGCGCAGCCGTCGGTGGGTGTGAGGGATGGTGCTGAAGGGACCGCGATGGAGCAGTGCATGTACCGGCTGTGCGATGAGTTCTACGATTCGCACGGGCGACGGTGTACTGGCATCCTTGTCCTGCAGCGCAGGGCCGACGTAGAGAATCGCCTCGCGCATCTGCAACTGGAACTCGCGCGGCGACTGCCCGGTGAACTGGCCAAAGGCACGCGTGAATGCCTGCGGGCTTTCATAGCCCACCGCCAGTCCCACCTGCGTGATGCTCTGGCCGCCCTGCGTCAGCAAGCGCGTGGCCAGCGCCAGCCGCACGCGGCGCACCGTGGCAGCCACGGTCTCGCCCGCGATGCCGCTGTAGACGCGATGGAAGTGAAAGGGCGAGAAATGCGCCAGGCGCGCGAGGTCTTCCAGGCGGTGCTCGGCCATAGGATCAGCCACGATGGCCGCCACGACGCGCGCCACGCGCTCGCGGTAGTCTTGCTCGGCACGGCGGGTTTTCATGGTGCCAGTGTGCCGCTGGCGCGCCTGTACTGCTTAGCCGACTTTGCGCAATGTGCAGGCTTGGCACATGCATCTTGTAATGGTGTCGACATGCGGTGCTTCGCATAATGGTGCCCCGCCATTTTTCTGGAGCCCGCATGAGCCAGTACCGCATTGCAGTCGTCGTCGGCAGCCTTCGCAAGGATTCGTTCAACCGCCAGTTGGCGCGTGCGCTGGAGCCGCTGTTTCCGGCCGGTTTCACCTTCGAGCACCTGCGCATAGACGATCTGCCGCTCTACAACCAGGACGACGACGGCAGCCCGGCAGCGGCGGTGACTCGCCTGCGCGGGGAGGTCAAGGCGGCCCAGGGCTTGCTCTTTGTCACGCCGGAATACAACCGGTCCATCCCGGGCGTGCTCAAGAACGCGATCGACCATGCCTCGCGCCCCTACGGCCAGAACGCCTGGGCCGGCAAGCCGGCAGGCGTGCTGGGCGTGTCGGTGGGCGCGATCGGCACCGCCGTGGCGCAGCAGCATCTGCGCAACGTGCTGGCCTACCTCGACGTGCCCACGCTGGGCCAGCCCGAGGCCTTCATCCAGCAAAAGGAGGGGCTGTTCGACGCGCAGGGCCGGATCGGCGAGGCCAGCAGCAAGTTCCTGCAGGCCTGGGTGGACCGGTATGCGGCCTGGGTCCAGCGCCATCAGAGCTGATTTATTGATGAAAAATGGCTGTAGACCAGATATTTCCTGGGTTTATTGCTACTAATTTTGTAGTGAATATTCCCGGTTGGCAGTGCCTGCTTATGCGGAAAATTCGATAAGGAAAGAAGAATTAATTTGTTCTCTTATGAGGGGCCGCTCCCCACAATCGCTCCATTCATTCAAAAGGAGCGCCCATGGCTACCCTTCGACTGGGCGACACCGCCCCTGATTTCACACAGGACTCCTCCGTCGGCCCGATCCATTTCCACCAATGGGCGGGCGATTCGTGGGTCGTGCTGTTCTCGCATCCGGCCGACTTCACGCCGGTCTGCACCACCGAACTGGGCCGCACCGCGGCGCTGTCGGGTGAGTTCGCCAGGCGCGGCGTCAAGCCGATCGCGCTCAGCGTGGACCCGGTGGACAAACACCAGCAGTGGATCGGCGACATCAACGAGACGCAAAACACCACGGTCGACTTCCCGATCCTGGCCGATGCCGACCGCACGGTGTCCGAGCTGTACGACCTGATCCATCCCAACGCCTCGGCCACCGCCACGGTGCGCAGCGTGTTCTTCATCGACCCGAACAAGAAGGTGCGCGCCACGCTGACCTACCCGGCCAGCACCGGCCGCAATTTCGACGAACTGCTGCGCGTGATCGACTCGCTGCAACTCACCGACAGCCACAAGGTGGCCACGCCGGCCGACTGGACCGATGGCGACGACGTGGTGATCCTGCCCAGCCTGCAGGACCCGGCGGAGATCGCCCAGCGCTTCCCCAAGGGCCACAAAGCGGTGAAGCCCTACCTGCGCCTGACGCCCCAGCCGAACAAGTGAGCAGGCCGGCATTCGCGGCGGCGCCGCAGCCCACCATCCTCATCGTGCCGGGCTGGCGCGGCTCGGGCGCGGGGCACTGGCAGAGCCTGTGGGCCGCACACCTGGGCCATGCCCGCCGCGTCGAGCAGGACGACTGGGTCACGCCGCGCCGCGCCGCCTGGGTCGCGGCGGTGGAGCAGGCCGTGGCTGCCGCGCCGGGGCCGGTGGTGATCGCCGCGCACAGCCTGGGCTGCATCGCGGTCAGCCACCTCGGGCCGGCAGCGCAGCAACGCATCTGCGGCGCGCTGCTGGTGGCGCCGGCCGATCCGGAGCGGCGCGCGGTGCTGAGCGACTTCGCCCCGGTGCCGCATGCGCGCCTGCCCTACCGCAGCATCGTGGTGGCCAGCAGCAACGACCCGTACTGCCCGATCCGCCTGACCGGCGCCTATGCGCGCTCCTGGGGCAGCGAGTTCGTGCGCCTGCAGGATGCCGGCCACATCAACGTCGATTCCGGCCACGGCGACTGGCCCCTGGGGCTGGCGCTGCTGCAGTCGCTCACGGGCGCCCTGTCGCTCGGGGCCGCGCCCATGACATCCAAGCTTTTTTCTTCTTCCACTCTCGCCACGGAATCCGCATGAAATCCCGACTCAAGATCGCGCTTGCCGCCGCCGTGCTGGCCGCCAGCAGCCTGGCTTCCGCCCAGCAGACCCTGCTCAACTCCTCCTACGACGTGGCCCGCGAGTTCTACAAGGACTACAACACCGCCTTCGTGGCCCACTACAAGAAGACCACCGGCAAGGACGTGAAGATCGACCAGTCGCATGGCGGCTCCAGCGCCCAGGCGCGTGCCGTGGCCGACGGCCTGGACGCGGACGTGGTGACCATGAACACCTCCACCGACATCGACTTCCTGGCCGAGCGCGGCGTCGTCGCCAAGGACTGGACCAAGCGTTTCCCCGACAACGCGTCGCCCACGACCTCGACCATGCTGTTTCTCACCCGCAACGGCAATCCCAAGAACATCAAGGACTGGGACGACCTGATCAAGCCCGGCATCCAGGTGGTGGTGGTCAACCCCAAGACCGGCGGCAACGGCCGCTACGCCTATCTGGCCGCATGGGGCTACGTGAAGAAGAAGGGCGGCAGCGACGCCCAGGCCGCCGAATTCGTCGGCAAGCTCTACAAGAACGTGCCGGTGCTGGGCAAGGGAGGACGCGACGCGACCACGACCTTCCTGCAGCGCAACGTGGGCGACGTGCTGATCACCTTCGAGTCCGAGGTGGTCTCGATCAACCGCGAGTTCGGCGATGGCAAGGTGGATGCGGTCTACCCCTCGATCAGCATCCTGGCGGAGAACCCGGTGGCCGTGGTCGAACGCACGGTGGCCAAGAAGGGCACGGGCGAGCTGGCCAAGGCCTACCTCGATTGGCTGTACTCCGACGAGGCCCAGGAAATCGCGGCCAAGCATGCATTGCGCCCGCGCTCGCAGGCGGTGCTGAAGAAGCACGCCGACGTGTTCAAGCCGCTGCAATTGTTCACGGTGCAGGAACTGTTCGGCAGCCTGGGTGAAGCGCAGAAGGTGCACTTCAACGACGGCGGCCAGTTCGACAAGCTCTACACCGCCGGCCGGTAAATGTCGGCCGCCGCCACCATGGCGCCGCCCGTTGCGGCGCCCGGCCGCCGGGGTGCGGCCAAGCGCGTGCTGCCCGGCTTCGGCCTGACGCTGGGCTACACGCTGTTCTACCTGAGCGTGATCGTGCTCGTTCCCTTGTCGGCGCTGGTGCTGCGCAGCTTCAGCCTCACCGGCGAGCAGTTCTGGGCCGCGGTGACCTCGCCGCGTGTGCTGGCCTCCTACCGGCTGACCTTCGGCGCCTCGCTGCTGGCCGCGCTGGTCAACCTGGTGTTCGGCCTGCTGCTGGCCTGGGTGCTGGTGCGCTACAGGTTCCCGGGCAAGAAGATCGTCGATGCGATGGTGGATCTGCCTTTTGCCCTGCCCACGGCGGTGGCCGGCATCTCGCTCACCGCCCTGCTGGCGGGCAACGGCTGGATCGGGCGCTACCTGGAGCCGCTGGGCATCAAGCTGGCCTTCACGCCCGCGGGCGTGGTGATCGCGCTGATCTTCATCGGCCTGCCCTTCGTGGTGCGCACGGTGCAGCCGGTGCTGGAAGACACCGAGAAGGAGCTGGAGGAGGCCGCCACCTGCCTCGGGGCCACGCGCCTGCAGACCTTCACCCGGGTGATCCTGCCGTCCATCACGCCCGCGCTGCTGACCGGCTTCGCCATGGCGTTCGCGCGGGCCATCGGCGAGTACGGCTCGGTCATCTTCATCGCCGGCAACATGCCGATGATCTCCGAGATCACGCCGCTCATCATCATCGGCAAGCTGGAACAGTACGACTACGCGGGCGCCACCGCCGTGGCCGTGGTGATGCTGCTGTTCTCCTTCATCCTGCTGCTGATCATCAATGGCCTGCAGGCCTGGCAGCGGCGCCGCGCAGGGATGCCCGCATGAGTACCTCCACCCACCTGGGCCGCGCGCGCGCCGGCACCACCGAGTCGCCCTGGGTGCGGCGCACGCTGATCGGCATCGCGCTGGTGTTCCTGCTGCTGTTCCTGGTGCTGCCGCTGGCGGCAGTCTTCACCGAGGCGCTGCGCAAGGGCTTCGGGCCTTACTTCGACGGCCTGCTCGAGCCCGATGCGTGGTCGGCGATCAAGCTCACGCTGCTGACCGCGGCCATCGCGGTGCCGATGAACCTGGTGTTCGGCGTGGCGGCGGCCTGGGCCGTTGCCAAGTACGAGTTCCGCGGCAAGGCCTTTCTGACCACGCTGATCGATCTGCCGTTCTCGGTGTCGCCGGTGGTGGCGGGCCTGATGTACGTGCTGGTGTTCGGCTCGCACGGCTGGTTCGGCGACTGGCTGTCGGCGCACGACGTCAAGATCATCTTCGCGGTGCCGGGCATCGTGCTGGCCACGGTCTTCGTCACCTTCCCATTCATCGCGCGCGAGCTGATCCCGCTGATGCAGGCGCAGGGCAACGACGAGGAGCAGGCCGCCACGGTGCTCGGGGCCTCGGGCTGGCAGACCTTCTGGTACGTGACCCTGCCCAACATCAAATGGGGCCTGATCTATGGCGTGATCCTCTGCAACGCGCGCGCCATGGGCGAATTCGGCGCGGTGTCGGTGGTGTCGGGCCATATCCGCGGGCAGACCAACACCATTCCGCTGCACGTGGAGATTCTCTACAACGAGTACCAGTCGGTCGCCGCGTTCGCCGTGGCCTCGTTGCTGGCCCTGCTGGCGCTGGTCACGCTGGTGATCAAGTCGGTGGTGGAGTGGCGCAGCGAGCAGGAGCACAAGGCCATCGGCGAACTGCCGCCCGAGCGGCCGCAAGCCTCCAGTGGCGCCCTCGCGTGAACAAGGACAGATATGAGCATTGAAATCCGCAACGTCAGCAAGCAGTTCGGCAACTTCCACGCGCTGCGCGACGTCAGCCTGGACATCGACTCCGGCGAACTCATCGCCTTGCTCGGGCCTTCGGGCTGCGGCAAGACCACACTGCTGCGCATTATCGCGGGCCTGGAGTCGGCCGATGCCGGCAGCATCCTGTTTGCCGGCGAGGACACCACCGACGTGCATGTGCGCGATCGGCAGGTGGGCTTCGTGTTCCAGCACTATGCGTTGTTCCGCCACATGACGGTGTTCGAGAACGTCGCGTTCGGCCTGCGGGTGAAGCCGCGCGGCCAGCGCCCGAGCGAGGCGCAGATCAAGGAAAAGGTGCATTCGCTGCTCAGCCTGGTGCAGCTCGACTGGCTGGCCGACCGGTATCCGGCGCAGCTCTCCGGCGGGCAGCGCCAGCGCATCGCCCTGGCGCGCGCGCTGGCGGTCGAGCCCAAGGTGCTGCTGCTGGACGAGCCCTTCGGCGCGCTCGACGCCAAGGTGCGCAAGGAACTGCGCCGCTGGCTGCGCCGGCTGCACGACGAACTGCACGTCACCAGCATCTTCGTCACCCACGACCAGGAAGAGGCGCTGGAGGTGGCCGACCGCGTGGTGCTGATGAACGGTGGCCGCGTCGAGCAGAGCGGCTCGCCGCAGGAGGTCTGGGACCACCCGGCCAGCCCCTTCGTGTACGGCTTTCTGGGCGACGTCAACCTGTTCCACGGCCGCGCCGACCAGGGGCAGGTGCACGTCGAGGGCATACGGCTCGATGCGCCGGAACATGCAGGCGCGCAGGACGCGCGCGCCTATGCCTATGTGCGTCCGCACGACCTCGACGTGCAGCGCTACGCGCCGGGCGCGGAGAAGGACGCCGAGGGGCATGCGCGCGGCATCGTCGCCGTGCTGGAACGCGCCATCGTGGTCGGCCCCACGGCCCGGCTGGAACTCGTGGCCGCCGAGCCGCGCGCGTCGC
Organism: Xylophilus sp. ASV27; assembly: GCF_016428875.1. GTDB lineage: Bacteria > Pseudomonadota > Gammaproteobacteria > Burkholderiales > Burkholderiaceae_C > Xylophilus. The sequence continues at coordinate 29,699 of NZ_JAELTO010000019.1, read as the reverse complement.
AAGGGGAGGGCAAGGACACGCTGATCGAGGCACAGATCCCCGCCGAGCAGTTTCGCGCCATGGGCCTGCGCGAGGGCGAGACCGTGGTGCTCACGCCGCGGCGGGCGCGGGTGTTCGTCGACGGCGTTTCCTGAGCGCGGGGAACCATTGCGGCGCCGTCCACCCAAAGAGCGTGACAATTGCACACCCTTTGGAGGACTGGATCTTGTGGACCTTGTTTGATACGCACCCGCGCCGGGTGCTGGCCGCCATCAGCGCGGTTTGCGTGGCGATGCTGGCCTTTGGCCTTTACCTGCAGCACGTGGTCGGCCTGGAGCCGTGCCCGATGTGCATCGTGCAGCGCTACGCGCTGATCCTGGTGGCGGTCTTCTCGGCGATCGGCGCGGCCCTGCGTGGCGGCGGCCGGAAGATCCTTGCGCTGCTGGGCTTGCTGGCCGCAGGCTCTGGCGCCTTCACGGCGGCGCGGCAGAGCTATCTGCAGTGGTATCCGCCGGAGTTCGCCTCCTGCAGCCGTGACTTCTACGGCATGGTCGAGACGTTCCCGCTCAAGCGGGCGATCCCGATGATCTTCAAGGGCAGCGGGGACTGCACCGCCATCGACTGGACCCTGCTCGGCGGCTCCATCGCCAACTGGTCGTTCGTGGCCTTCGTGGTGCTGGGACTGGCGTTGCTGGCCTTGCTGGTGCGGAATTCCCGCCGTGCGGGTTAGGCGGCTTCGCGTGGCTGGGTGCGGTTTCTGCCATCGAATTATTTGGTTACATTAGGGGCGTAATTAACATTCATGAGGGAGGCGTTGGCCATGTTCAAGAAGTTTGCAGCCGCTGCGTCGGTACTCGTTGCGGGCGTGGCCCACGCCTTTGTGCCGCAGGCCGGCACCTGGGCCGTCACCTCGGAACTCAACGGCCAGCCCGGGCGCGGCATGACGGTGGATGTGCAGAACGGTGTGCTGGCACTGACCATGTACGCCTATGACAGCAGCGGCAAGGGGACCTTTTATCAGGCCACAGGCCCCATCGTCGGTAACAAGGTCAGCGCGGACCTGCTGCAGTTCGAAGGCGGGCGCTACTTCGGCAGCGGGCCACGTTCGGGCACGCAGAAGGGCAATGCCGGCAGGATGACGGTCCGTTTCGTCGATGGGGTCAGCGGCTTCATCACCTTTCCGGGCGAGCAGGAAGTGGCCATCTCGCGCTTCAACTTCGGCTATCCCGCCGATCCTTCCGGCCTCAGGGGCGCCTGGCTCATGACCACCGGCACGACCGCCAGCAATACCTGGATCAGCGAAGTGGTGGACCTGCAGATCACCGGGAGCAGCACGGCAAATGGCAATGGCCTGATCTCGACGCGCGATGGGCGTTTTGGCTGTGAGCAGCAGGTGGGCGGTAACGCAGCGGGTTGGGTGATGTGCGTCAAGATCACGGCCTCCGGTGCGCTCGACAAGGTCTATATCTATCGCTATAGCGTCAATGAAGGCGAGGGCGATTGGCAATCGGCGCAGAGCAACACCGCCTATGCGCTGTATACCAAACGCCTGATCGACAAGTCCGGTACGGTCACAGGTCTGCTGCGCAACCTCCGCCAGCAGGAAGAGCAGCAGCCGGACCTGCGGCCTCTGCTGGAGCACCTCAGCGCAGTGGCTGCGCAGATTGAGCCACGCTGAGCTTCTGTTGCCCGGCGCCTGCTGAAGCGCTGCCGGGCATGCGCGCGCCGATGTGCATCCGGCTGCGCCGCTGCGCCAGCTCGACCTGTTTGTGCCGCTCGGCCAGGGCCCGCAGCTCTTCTTCGCTGCGGGTGCCGTGGCAGTAGGGGCAGCTGATGCCGCGCTGGAACAGCGGCGAGGCGCGTTCCGCCGCGCCCAGTGGCCAGCGGCAGGAGCGGCACAGTTCATGGTGGCCCGGCGCCAGGCCGTGGCCGACCGACACCCGCTCGTCGAACACGAAGCAGTCGCCACGCCAGCGGCTCTGCTCCTCGGGCACCGTCTCCAGGTACTTGAGGATGCCGCCTTCCAGGTGGTAGACCTCGTCGAAGCCCTGGCTGCGCAGATATGCGGTGGATTTCTCGCAGCGGATGCCGCCCGTGCAGAACATGGCCACGCGGGGCCTGGTGTTGCCGTCCCCTGCCAGCACGCCGCCCGGCTGCGATTCGCGCGCCACCCAGGCGGGCAGCTCTGAAAAGCTCCTGGTCCGCGGGTCGATCGCGCCTTCGAAGCTGCCGATGGCCACTTCGTAGTCGTTGCGCACATCGACCAGCACCACGCCGGGCTGCCCGATCAGTGCGTTCCAGTCCTGGGGTTTGACGTAGGTGCCGGCATGCTCGGCCGGGTCCAGGCCGGGGATGCCCAGGGTCACGATCTCGCGCTTGAGCCGCACCCTCAGGCGGTAGAAGGGCATGAACCGTGCGGCAGCCTCCTTGTGCTGCAGGTCGGTCAGGCGCGGATCGCCGCGCAGCCACGCCAGCACCGCATGCACGCCCGCGGGCGGGCCGGCGATGGTGCCGTTGATGCCTTCGGCCGCCAGCAGCAGCGTGCCCTTGACGGCGTGCGCCTCGCAGCAGGCCAGCAGCGGCGGCTGCAGCGCCGCGTGGTCGGGCAGCGCCACGAACTTGTAGAGCGCGGCAGTGAGGAAGTCAGCCATGGCTCCGTCTACAGCTTCTTGACCAGCACCTGGCTCTTGCGGTCCCAGTTGTACTTGCGCTTGCGCGCCTCGGGCAGCCAGTCGGGATCGACCGGCTGGAAGCCGCGCTTGAGGAACCAGTGCATGGTGCGGGTGGTGAGCACGAAGATGCTCGCCAGCCCCATGGCGCGGGCGCGCTGCTCGATGCGGCGCAGTATCTTCTCGCCGTCGCCCTGGCCCTGGCTTTGCGGCGAGACCGTGAGCGCGGCCATTTCACCGGTGCGGGCCTCGGCATAGGGGTAGAGGGCGGCGCAGGCGAAGATCACGCCGTCGTGCTCGACGATGGAATAGTGGTCGGCATCGCGTTCGATCTCGGTGCGGTCGCGCTTGACCAGGGTGCCGTCCTTCTCGAAGGGCTCGATCAGTTGCAGGATGCCGCCGACGTCGTCGGCGGTGGCCTCGCGCAGTTCCTCGAGCTTCTCGTCGATCACCATGGTGCCGATGCCGTCGTGCACATAGATCTCCAGCAGCAGCGCGCCGTCCACCGCGAAGGGCAGGATGTGGCTGCGCTCCACGCCGCCCTTGCAGGCCTTGACGCAGTGCTGCAGGTAGAAGCCGGGGTCGGTGGGCAGCAGCGGCGCGGGCAGCTCGGCGAGTAAGCGCTCGGCCGTGGCCAGGGGCATTTCGGTGTCGATCGGGTTGTCGTCGTTCTCGCCCTCGGGCTCGGTGGGCCGCAGGCGGATGCCGGGCACCTCGGTCAGGAAAATCAGCTTGTCGGCCTGCAGCTCGATGGCGACGCTGGTGGCGACCTCCTCCATGGTGAGGTTGAAGGCCTCGCCGGTGGGGGAGAAGCCGAAAGGCGACAGCAGCACCATGGCGCCGAAATCGAGCGAGCGCAGGATGCCGGCCGTGTCCACCTTGCGCACCAGGCCCGAGTGCTTGAAGTCCACGCCATCGACGATGCCCACCGGCCGCGCCGTCAGGAAGTTGCCCGAGATCATGCGCACCGTGGAGCCGGCCATGGGCGTATTGGGAAGGCCCTGGCTGAAAGCGGCCTCGATCTCGTAGCGCAGCTGGCCGGCGGCCTCCTGTGCGCAGTCCAGGGCCACGCTGTCGGTGATGCGCATGCCGTGCGAGTATTTGGGCTCGTGGCCCTTGGCCAGCAACTGCTCGTTGACCTGGGGGCGAAAGCCATGCACCAGCACGATCTTCACGCCCATGCTCTGGATCAGCGCGATGTCCTGTGCGATGGTCTGCAGCTTGCCCGCGGCGATGGCCTCGCCCGCGATCGCCACCACGAAGGTCTTGCCGCGGTGCAGGTGGATGTAGGGCGCGACCGAGCGGAACCAGGGGACGAAGGTGAAGTTGAAGACGGCGGACATGCAGGCAGGGCGGGCGGGGACGGATGGCCGCGCGCGCGGCGCGGGATAATTGCGGATTGTCTCCCAAGTCAGTCCGCCCGCCAGCGGGCCCGTCCGTGTCGTCCCAGCCCCCGATCCCTCTCGAAATCCAGTTTCCCGAATCGCTGCCGGTATCCGCCCGCCGCGAGGAAATCCGTGCTGCCATGAAGGCGCACCAGGTGGTCATCGTCTGTGGCGAGACCGGCTCCGGCAAGACCACGCAGTTGCCCAAGATTGCCCTGGAAATGGGGCGGGGCAAGCTCGGCAAGCCGGCGGGACAGGGCCGGCTGATCGGGCACACGCAGCCGCGGCGGATCGCGGCCAGCTCGGTAGCCAAGCGCATTGCGGAAGAGCTGAAGACGCCGCTGGGCGAGGTGGTGGGCTTCAAGGTGCGCTTCCAGGACCGGCTGTCCAAGGACGCCTCGGTCAAGCTCATGACCGACGGCATCCTGCTGGCCGAGACCCAGACCGATCCGCTGCTGAAGGCCTACGACACCCTGATCATCGACGAGGCGCACGAGCGCAGCCTCAACATCGACTTCCTGCTGGGCTACCTGCGCGAGATCCTGCCGCGCCGTCCGGACCTGAAGATCGTGGTCACCTCGGCCACCATCGACGCCGACCGCTTTGCCCAGCACTTCGCCTCCAGCCATGGGCCGGCGCCGATCATCTACGTCTCGGGCCGCACGTTCCCGGTGGAGCAGCGCTACCGCCCGTTCGAGGAGTCGCGCGACTACGGCCTGGACGAGGCGATTGCCGACGCGGTGGACGAGCTCTGGAGCGACCCGCGCCAGAGCGGCGACATCCTGGTCTTCCTGCCCGGCGAGCGCGAGATCCGCGAGGCGGCCGAGCACCTGCGCAGGCACCTGTCGCACCAGCCGGTGCTGCGCAGCGCCGAGGTGCTGCCGCTGTTCGCGCGGCTGTCGCAGGCCGAGCAGGACCGCATCTTCGACGGCCACACCGGCCGGCGCATCGTGCTCGCCACCAACGTGGCCGAGACCTCGCTCACCGTACCGGGCATCCGCTACGTGATCGACGCCGGCACGGCCCGGGTCAAGCGCTACAGCTTCCGCAGCAAGGTCGAGCAACTGCTGGTCGAGCCGATCAGCCAGGCCGCGGCCAACCAGCGCGCCGGCCGTTGCGGGCGCGTGGCCAACGGCATCTGCATACGCCTGTATGACGAGAAGGACTTCGCCGCCCGGCCGCGCTTCACCGACCCGGAAATCCTGCGCAGCTCGCTCGCCGGCGTGATCCTGCGCATGAAGTCGCTGCACCTGGGCGACGTGGCGCGCTTTCCGTTCCTGGAGGCCCCTTCGGGCCGCGCCATCGCCGACGGCTACCAGTTGCTGGGCGAACTCGGCGCGGTGGACGAGGCCAACGAGCTGACCGAGGTTGGCCGGCAGCTCTCGCGCCTGCCGCTGGACCCGCGCATCGGCCGCATGATCCTGGAGGCCCGCGCGCGCGGCGCGCTGGAAGAGGTGCTGGTGATCGCCAGCGCCCTCAGCGTGCAGGACGTGCGCGACCGGCCGATGGAGCTGCAGACCCAAGCCGATCAGGCGCACGCCAAGTTCGACGACGAGAAGAGCGAGTTCAGCGGCTACTTGAAGCTCTGGAAGTGGCTGGACGACGCGCGCGGCGGCCGAGCGCCGGCCACGCGGCGCGAAATGGCCGCGGCCGGCGGCGCGGCGCCAAAGCGTGCCAGCGCCGCGGTGCTGCCGATAGCGCAGCGCACGGCCGCAGCACCCGCGCCGGCCATCCTCGCGCCCGCGGCGCCGGCCACGCACCGCATCAGCAACCGCCAGTACGAGCAGTTGCTGCGGCAGAACTTCATCAACGTGCGCCGGGTGCGCGAATGGCGCGACATCCACAGCCAGTTGCTCACCGTGGTGAACGAGCAGAAGTGGGTCTTCAACCGCCAGCCCGCCAGCTACGAAGACCTGCACAAAGCCCTGCTGGCCGGCCTGCTCGGCAACATCGGCTGCAAGCCCGAGGACGAAGACGTGTACCTGGGCGCGCGCGGCATCAGGTTTTACCGCCATCCGGGCGCGCATCTGTCGAAGAAGCCCGGGCGCTGGATCGTGGCGGCCGAACTCGTCGAGACCTCGCGCCTGTACGGCCGCGGCATCGCCAACATCGAACCGACGTGGCTGGAGGAGGTGGGCGCGCACCTGCTGAAGAAGCAACTGCTCGACCCGCACTGGGAAAAGCGCTCGGCCGAGGTCGTCGCCTTCGAGCGCGCCACGCTCTACGGGCTGGTGGTCTACAGCGGCCGGCGGAGGGCCTACGGGCAGGTCGACATGGCCGCCGCGCGCGAGATCTTCATCCGCGAGGCGCTGGTGGGCAGCGAATGGGACACCCGGCTGCCCTTCCTCGCCGCCAACCGCAAGCTGATCCGCCAGGTGGAAGAGCTGGAGCACAAGGCGCGCCGCCAGGACGTGCTGGTGGATGACGAGCTGATCTACGCCTTCTACGAGCAGCAGTTGCCCGCAGATGTGTTCAACGGCCACGGCTTCGAGCAGTGGTACCGCCACGCCTCGCGCGAGAAGCCCGACCTGCTGCTGCTGACCCGTGACGAGCTGATGCGCCACGAGGCCGCCGGCATCACCGGCAGCGCCTTCCCGCGCACGATCCGGCTCGGCGGCGTCGATTGCAGCGCCAGCTACCTGCACGCGCCGGGCGACGCCAAGGACGGACTGTCGGTGGCCGTGCCGCTGTTCGTGCTCAACCAGGTCAGCGAAGACCGTTGCGAATGGCTGGTGCCGGGCATGCTGCGCGACAAGGTGCAGGCCCTGCTCAAGAGCCTGCCGCAGAAGCCGCGCGCACGCCTGGTGCCGCTGCCCGAAAGCGCCACGCGCATCGCCGGGCAACTGAGCGCACCCGAAGTCTTCGGCCACGGCGCGCTGGTCGACGCGCTACTGAAGGTGGTGCGCGAGATCACCCAGCTCGACGTCAAGCGCGCCGACTTCAAGCCCGACATGCTCAGCCCGCACCTGTTCATGCACCTGCGCGTGCTGGACGAGCACGGCCGCCAACTGGGCGCAGGCCGCAGCCTGGCCGCGCTCAAGGCCGAGCTGGGCACCAAGGCGCGCGGCGCCTTCCAGGCGCTGGCGGGTTTGCGGGTTGCGGCCCCGAAATCCGAGCCAAATACACCTGTAGCCCAGGTATCACCTGGGTCTGTAGCTATAAAAAATGTAGCAAAGGCGGCGCCGCCCGGCGCGCCGGCCGCACAGCGCTACACCGCCTGGACTTTCGGCGAACTGCCCGAACTCATGGAAATCCGCAAGGGCGGCCAGACCCTGGTCGGCTTTCCCGCGTTGATCGACGCGCAGGATGCGGTGCGCATCGAGGTCTTCGACGAGCCCGAGATGGCCGCCGCGCGCCATCACGCCGGCCTGCGCCGGCTGTTTGCGCTGCAGATCAGGGATGCGCTGAAGTACCTCGAAAAGAACCTGCCCGATCTGCAGAAGATGGCCGTCGCCTACATGCCGCTGGGCACGCAGGAAGAACTGCGCGCGCAGATCCTCGATGTCGCGCTGGACCGAGCCTTTCTGCTCGATCCTTTGCCAGGCAACGAAGCCGGTTTCAAGAAGCGCCTGGACGAAGGCCGCGGCCGCCTGACGCTGATCGCCAACGAAGTGGCGCGGCTGGCCGCCGCCGTGCTGGCCGAATACGCCACCGCCGCGCGCAAGATCAAGGACACGAAGATCCAGCCCGAGGCCGTGGCCGACGCCCAGCAGCAGTTGCAGCGCTTGGTGCCGAAGAACTTCCTCGCCGCCACTCCCTGGCCGCAACTGCAGCACCTGGTGCGCTACCTCAAGGCGATCACGCTGCGCCTGGACAAGCTGCGCGCCGATCCGGCGCGCGACGCCCAGCGCCTGGCCGAGCTGCGCCCGCAGGAGCAGCGCTACTGGCGCCTGGTGGCCGAACGCAAGGGGCAGGTGGATGCGCGCATGCAGGAACTGCGCTGGCTGCTGGAGGAACTGCGCGTGAGCTTCTTCGCCCAGGAACTGCGCACACCGCAGCCGGTCAGCCTCAAGCGGCTGGACAAGGCGTGGGCGCTGCTCAACGCGTGACCACGCCCGTGAAGCGGCGCGGGTTCATATGCGGCCCATCAGCAGCAGCACCACCACGATCACGATCACGAGGCCCAGGCCGCCGCTCGGGCCGTAGCCCCACGAGCGGCTGTGGCCCCAGGTGGGCAGGGCGCCGAGCAGCATCAGGATCAGCACGATCAGCAAAATGAAGGAAAGGGACATGGCCGGAACTCCTCGGATGGTTTTGGATGGCGTCGGGCGGCCTGTTTGAGGCTGATCCGGCGAAAGACAGCCCGCATGGTGCGGCCGCATTCCGGGGGCCACGGCAGGACCGGGGCCTGAGGCAGCGTCAGGGATATGCCCGCCATGGTCGGCCGGCGGCCCGCGCGTCGCGCAGGCGACGCGGGCCAGGGCCGTCCCGGTAGGCGGCCCTGGCCCGCGGCGCTAACCTGTGCCAGAAGGAGTTTTCATGCGCCCGCACTACAAGTTCTGGCCGCGGCGGCTGCCGCACCACCTGACGCCGCCCGTCACCTCGCTCTGGGACAATCTCGCGGTTTCGGCGCGCCGCTATCCGGACAAGACCGCGCTGGTGTTCTTCGACCGCAGCACCTGCTACGCCGAACTGGCGGCGCAGGCCGAGCGCCTGGCGGCCTTTCTGGCGCGCCTGGGGGTCGGCAAGGGCGACCGCGTGCTGCTCGACATGCAGAACTGCCCGCAACTGGTCATCGCGCACTTCGCCATCCTGCGCGCCAATGCCGTAGTGGTGCCGGTCAACCCCATGAACCGGGCCGAAGAGCTCAAGCACTACATCACCGATTCCGACGCCCGGGTGGCCATCACCACCGCCGACCTGGCCGGCGAACTGGCCCGCGCCAGCGATGCGCTGCCGCAGCCCGGGCGACTGCGGCACCTGATCATCACCCACTTCACCGATGCCTTCGATGCCGACGCCACCGGCGGCGATGCGCCGCCCCAGGCCTGGCGCGACTGGCTCTGCACCCGCCACGCGCCGCCCGCGCTCGCCGGCGGGCAGGTGCATGCCTGGTCCGGCGCCATCGCCTGCGCCGACCCGCCGCCCCCGCTCGACACCGGCGCCGAGGACCTGGCGCTGCTGCCCTACACCAGCGGCACCACCGGACTGCCCAAGGGCTGCATGCACGTGCACGCGGGCATCCAGCACAACACGCTGGCGAGCTTCCACTGGGGCAACGGCACGCCGGCCAACATCGCGCTGGCGGTGATCCCGATGTTCCACATCACCGGCATCGTGAGCATGATGCACACCAGCATCTACGGCGGCGGCGCCCTGGTGGTGATGCCGCGCTGGGACCGTGACCTGGCCGGGCGCATGATCTCGCGCCACCGCGTCACGCACTGGACCAACATCCCCACCATGGTGATCGACCTGCTGGGCAGCCCGCACCTGCGCGACTACGACCTGTCGAGCCTGGCCTACATCGGCGGCGGCGGCGCGGCCATGCCGCAGGCGGTGGCCCAGCGCCTGCTCGATGAGTTCGGCCTGCGCTTCTCGGAAGGCTACGGCCTGACCGAGACCGCGGCGCCCTCGCATTCCAACCCGCCGGACGCGCCCAAGCAGCAGTGCCTGGGCATTCCTTTCGTGAGCACCGACGCGCGCATCCTCGATCCCGATACGCTGCAGGAACTGCCCCCAGGCGAGCAGGGCGAGATCGTGATCCACGGCCCGCAGGTCTTCCGCGGCTACTGGAAGCGGCCCGAGGCGACGGCCGCGGCCTTCATCGAGATCGAGGGCAAGCGCTTCTTCCGCTCCGGCGACCTGGGCCGCATGGACGAGGACGGCTACTTCTTCATGACCGACCGCCTCAAGCGCATGATCAACGCCTCGGGCTTCAAGGTCTGGCCGGCCGAGGTCGAGGCGCTGATGTTCCGGCACCCGGCGATCCAGGAGGCCTGCGTCATCGCCACGCGCGACGCCTACCGCGGCGAGAGCGTGAAGGCGGTCGTGGTGCTGCGCCACGGCTTCGAGGCGACCACGGCGGAGGACATCATCGCCTGGTGCCGCGAGAACATGGCGGTCTACAAGGCCCCGCGCCAGGTCGCCCTGGTGGCCGCGCTGCCCAAGAGCGGCAGCGGCAAGGTGATGTGGCGCGCGCTGCAGGAGGCGGAGGGCTGGCGCTGAGCGGTGGGTGCCGGCGCGCGCGGCCGGCTACCGCACCTCCACCTTCAGCCCGTCCTCGACGACGGTGATCTCTCCGATCTCCACCGGACGGTTGCCCAAGCGCAGTTGCTCGGGCGTGAAGGTGTGCAGCGGGCAATCGCGCAGCACCTGCTGGGCCACGAACGCGCCCAGGGCCTGCAGGTTGCGGGCGTCGTCGGCGGACAGGCCCTGCAGCTCCAGCCGCTCCGTCGTGGGCTGGTACAGCCGCACCGCGCGGGCCGCGGCGTCGAAACGCAGTCCGCTGCTGATCGCCAGCACGCCCGACAGCGGCGTGGGCAGCAGCAGGGGGTTGCGCACCAGCGTGTCGGTCGTGACCACCAGCCGGTTGGCCCGCGGCAGCAGCGTGACGCGCGGGTGGGACAGGCGCAGCTCGAAGATCTCGGCATAGCGCATGCGCACCGGAAAGCGCGGCTCGATGCCGGCCTGGATCTGCTCGCGGCTCAGGGTGTATTCGCTGGTCCAGATGTTGTAGCCCGCATGGGCCACGGCCGGCAGCGAGACGGCCAGGACCAGGATCTGGCGGCGGCGGATGCCGGATGTCGAGGGGGCGCGTGGCATGGGCGGTTCGACCACGCCCGGGCGCCTTCGTTCCCGTATCAGTCGTTCAGCGAGGAAAGGAACTGCTTCAGCTCCGGCGTCTGCGGGTTGCCGAACAGCGCCGCCGGCGGCCCGGCCTCGTGCACGCGGCCCTGGTGCATGAAGATCACGCGGTCGGCCACCTTGCGGGCAAAGCCCATCTCGTGCGTGACCATGAGCAGGGTCATGCCCTCCAGCGCCAGCGACTCGACCACGCGCAGCACCTCGCCGACCAGTTCCGGGTCCAATGCCGAGGTGATCTCGTCGCACAGCAGCACGCCGGGCTCCATGGCCAGCGCGCGGGCGATGGCCACGCGCTGCTGCTGGCCGCCGGAGAGCTGCTCGGGCCGGGCGTCGAACTTCTCGGCCAGGCCCACGCGCGCGAGCAGCCGGCGCGCGTGCTCGGCCGCGTCCTGCTGCGATTTCTTCTTGACCAGCGTGGGCGCCAGCATGATGTTGCGGCCCACCGAGAGGTGCGGGAACAGGTTGAAGCCCTGGAAGATCATGCCCACGCGCTGGCGCAGCGCGCGCATGGCCTGCGGGCTGTCGTGGACCAGCGGCTGGCCGTCGACGGTGAGGGAGCCGTCCTGGAACACTTCCAGCCCGTTGATGCAGCGCAGCAGCGTACTCTTGCCCGAGCCGCTCTTGCCGATGATGGCGATCACCTCGCCGCGCGCCACCTGCAGGTCGATGCCCTTGAGCACCTCGTGCGCGCCATAGGACTTGCGCAGGCCGTGGATGGCGACGATGGGCGCGCCCGGCACGGCCGGCGGCAGCGCGGCGTCCGTGACGGCGGGGGATTCAGCGGCGGTCTGCATGGAGTTTCCTTTCGAGCGCGCGGGCGTAGAGGCTGATGGGCAAGCACAGCGCGAAGTACATCAGCGCCAGGCAGCCATAGACCACGAAGGGCTTGAAGGTGGCGTTGGAGATCATGCTGCCGGCCTTGGTCAGCTCGACGAAGCCGATGACCGAGGCCAGCGCCGTGCCCTTGACCACCTGCACCAGAAAGCCCACCGTGGGCGCCACCGCCAGGCGCGTGGCCTGCGGCAGGATCACGTGGCGCAACTGCTCCCGCAAGGACAGCGCCAGGCTGCCCGAGGCCTCCCACTGGCCCCTGGGCACGGCCTCGACGCAGCCGCGCCAGATGTCGGTCAGGTAGGCGCTGCTGTAGAGCGTGAGCGCCAGCGCGGCGGCGAACCAGGGCGAGGTGTCGATGCCCAGCAGCGCCACGCCAAAGTAGGCGAGGAACAGCTGCATGAGCAGCGGCGTGCCCTGGAACAGCTGCACATAGCCCGCCACGAAGCGCCGCGCGATCCTGCCGCTCGACAGCCGCAGCACCAGCAGCGCCAGCCCGACGATGCCGCCGCCGACGAAGGCCATCAGCGACAGCGCCACCGTCCAGCGTGCTGCGAGCAGCAGGTTGCGCAGGATGTCCCAGAGGGTGAATTCGACCATGGCAACCCTCTTCTCAGCGGCCGAAAACCAGGCGCGGCCCGGCCCACTGCAGCAGCCGGCGCAGCGCGATGGCCAGCGCCAGGTAGAGCAGCGTGGCGACGATGTAGGACTCGAAGGCGCGGAAGTTGCGGCTCTGGATCAGGTTGGCGGCGTAGCTCAGCTCGGGCGTGGAGATCTGCCCGCACACGGCCGAGCCCAGCATGACGATGATGATCTGCCCGGTCATCGCCGGCCAGACCTTGGCCAGCGCCGGCGGCAGCACCACGCGCGTGAAGATCTGCACCCGGCCCAGCGCCAGGCTCTGCGCGGCCTCGATCTGGCCGCGCGGCGTGGCGGCAATGCCGGCGCGGATGATCTCGGTGGCGTAGGCGCTCAGGTTCACCACCATGGCGATCACCGAGGCCGTCTCGGGCGAGAGCTTCACCCCCGCGGCCGGCAGGCCGAAGAAGATGAAGAACAGCTGCACGATGAAGGGCGTGTTGCGCACCAGCTCCACATAGGCGCCGACCACCCAGTGCAGCCAGGTGGGGCCGCTGGCGCGCGCCCAGGCAAAAGCGATGCCCAGCGCCAGGCCGAGCACCGTGGCCACGGCCGTCAGGCCCATGGTCCAGCAGATGCCGTGCAGCAGCAGCGGCCACTCGGTCAGTACCGCGCCAAAGTCGAACTGGATGCGCATGGGGCAGCGTCCTCGTCGTGCAGTGTGCGGGCGTGTTTACTGCGGCAGGTCGCCGGCCGGGCGGCCGAGCCACTTCTGCGACATCTTGTCGAGCTCGCCGCTCTTCTTGGCGTCGGCCAGGATCTCGTTGACCTTGCCGCGCAGCGCGTCCTCGCCCTTGGCCACGCCGATGAAGTTGGGGCTGTCCTTGAGCAGCAGCTTGTACTCGGCGCCGACCTGCGGGTTCTTGGCCATCATGTTGCCGGCGACCGAGGCACTGGTGGCCACCACCTGCGTCTGGCCGGCGACGAAGGCGGCGATGGTGGCGTTGTTGTCCTCGAAGCGCTTCACATCCACGCCGGGCGGGATGACCTTGGACAGCTCCTGGTCTTCCATGGCGCCGCGTGTCACCGCCACGCTCTTGCCGGCCAGGTCGGCAAAGCTCCTGATAGGCAGGCTCTTGGGCGCGAACACGGCCTGGAAGAAAGGTGAATAGGAGTAGGTGAAGTCGATCACCTTCTCGCGCTCGGGATTCTTGCCCAGGGTGGAGATCACCAGGTCCGCCTTCCTGGTCTGCAGGTAGGGAATGCGGTTGGCGCTGGTGACAGGCACCAGTTCGGCCTTGACACCCAGCTTGGCGGCGATCAGGCGGGCGGTGTCGATGTCCAGGCCCTGGGGCTGCAGGTCGGTACCGACGAAGCCGTAGGGCGGGTAGTCGGTCGGGATGGCGATGCGGATGGTCTTGGCCTTCATGACGTCGTCCAGCGCGGACTGCGCATGCACGCCGCAGGCGGCGAAGGCGGCGAGGGTGGCAAGGCCGAGGGCGAGCGGGCGGCGGGCGAGGTTCATAGCAGGGCTCCCAGATAGGTGGCGGGGTTTTCGGAAACGGATGCCCGGGCGCCGGCGGGCGACTTGGCGACCGGCGCCAGGGCATCGCGCAATGCGCGCAGCGGGTCTTCTTCGGCGGCCGCCGGCTTGAGCCGCAGCGCGGCCTGCACGGTGCCGATGTGCTCGGACATCAGCCGCTCGGCCAGGGCGGCGTCGCCCGCCTCCAGCGCGGCGACGATGCGCACGTGGTCCTCGCAGGACTGCGCCGCGTCGTGCGAGGACTGGTAAAGCATGGCGATCAGCGTGGTGCGCGCGGTGAAGTCGCGCAGCGTGTCGGCCAGCAGGTGGTTGCCCAGGCACTCGGCCAGGCAGACGTGGAAGTCGCCGAGCAGGAAGCTGCGCGCGCCCACGTCGCTGCCGCGCACCGCGGCCTTCTCGCGCTGCAGGTGCTGCTTGAGCTGGCGGATCGCCTCCTTGCCCACCGGGGGCATCTGGCGGATCAGGCCCAGCTCGATCACGCGGCGTGCCTCGAAGGCCTCGCGCGCCTCGTCCTGCGAGGGCTCGACCACGAACCAGCCGCGCCGCGCGCTCACCGTGACGATGCCGCGCGTGGACAGCCGCGCGAGCGCCTCGCGCACGATGGTGCGGCTGCAGTCGAACAGCAGCGCGAGCTGCTGCTCGCCCAGCCGCGTGCCGGGGGCGAGCTTCTGCGCCATCACGGCTTCGATGATGCGGCTGCTGATCTCGGTGGCGGAAGGCATGCCGTGGGTACAGCAGATTCCGTGCCACTGGTATACAAGCCTAGGCGAGCACAGGTGCATCTGCTGATGCACCAGGAGCGATCCCGGCATGCACCGTGCACAGGCGCGGCGCACCGCGCACGCGCGGAAAAAAGCGGGCCGTGGCCCGCTCGTTCAGTCTGCCTCGCGCTCTGCTGGCGGGGCGTCGGCCTGCGGATGCCGCACGCCGGTGACGATGCGGGCGGGCCGGTGGTAGCGGAAGTAGGCCGTGGCCCAGTCGGCCAGCACCGCCACCCGGTTGCGGAACCCGATCAGGAACCAGATGTGGGCGAACAGCCAGAACAGCCATGCCAGCGTGCCCGAGAAGCGTATCGGCCCGAGCGGCGAGGTCAGGTCCACCACCGCCGCGTGGCGGCCGATGGTGGCCAGATTGCCGTAGTCGATGTAGCGAAAGGGCAGGGCGGGGCTGCCCTTGAGGCGGCGCAGGATGTTGGCCGCGGCGGTGCGGCCCATCTGCTTGGCGCCTGGGGACACGCCCGGCACCGGCTGCGGCTCACGGCCCGGGGCGTAGCTCCTGGCGGCGGCCAGATCGCCGATCACGCTGATCTCCGGATGCCCGGGCAGCGACAGGTCGGGCTCGACCGCCACGCGGCCTGCGCGGTCGATCTGCGCGCCCGTGGCCTGGCCCAGCAGGCGGCCCAGGGGCGAGGCGGAAACGCCCGCGGCCCAGATCATGCAGTTGCTATTGATTCTATAGCTGGAAGCCGAGGCGTTTCCTGGGCTTGAGGCTGATTCAACCTGAAGTCCGTGAGCGTCGATGGCGGTCACGCGGGCGCCGGTGCGCACGTCCACGCCGAGCCGCTCGAGCTGCTCGCACGCGCGCGTGCTCAAGGCCTCGGGGAACGCCTGCAGCACGCGCGGCCCGCCTTCGACCAGCAGCACATGGGCGCTGGCGGGGTCGAAGTTGCGGAACTCGCCCGGCAGCGTGCGCCGGGCGATCTCGGCCAGCGTGCCCGCCATCTCCACGCCGGTCGGGCCGGCGCCGATCACGACGAAGGTCAGCAAGGCGGCGCGCGCGGCCGGGTCGGTCTCCTTCTCGGCCGCCTCGAAGGCCAGCAGCACGCGCCGGCGGATGGCGAAGGCGTCGTCCAGCGTCTTCAGGCCGGGCGCATGCTCGGCCCACTCGTCATGGCCGAAATAGCCGTGCGTGGCGCCGGCGGCAACGATCAGGTAGTCGTAGCGGAGCTGGCTGCCATCGGCCAGGGACAGCGCATGCGCGGCCGGGTCCACGCCCACCACCTCGCCCAGCAGCACCGTGGCATTGGCCTGGCGGCGGAACAGGTGGCGGATCGGCGCGGCAATGGATGGCGCGGCCAGGCCCGCGGTGGCGACCTGGTAGAGCAGGGGCTGGAACAGGTGATGGTTGTTGCGGTCCACCAGGGTCACGTCCACCGGCGCATGGCGCAGGGCGCGCGCGGCCTCCAGGCCGCCGAAGCCGCAGCCGACGATCAGCACCCGCGCTCGTTGCGTCGCAGGCGGGGCACTGGGGGGGGGCGATTCTTTCATGCGCGGCATCATGCACCAGCTCGCGTGGCTGCGCTCGGTGGGGTTAAGCTCGCCGCATGACCGCCACGTTCGATCCTCCGTACACGCCGTTCGAGCGCCTGCCATCGCAGATGCGCATGCTCGGCCATGCCGTGCTCAGCGCCGCCGACGTGCGCCGCTGGAGCGGCTGCGACCCGCTGGCGCTGGAAGCGCTGCGCGCGGACTGGGAGGGGCTGGAGGCGGACCAGTACCTGAAGGACGGCGGCCGCTACCGGCGCCGGCGCCATGCCTGCTTCGTGGTCGATGGGCAGGCCGTCTCGATCGTGCCGCACCGCGCCCACTGGCAGCCGCTCGAATACAACGCGCTGCATGGCGGCATGGAGCGCTGGTTCGCGCCCATGCTGCCGCAGACGGCCGCCGCGCCCGCCTGGCTGCAACTGCTGCGCGCGCTGGCGGCCCTGGCCAGCACCCTGCGCGGCGCGCAGCCCTGGTACCTGGAGGCGCACCAGTTCCGCATCGACACCACCGACGGCATCGGCCGGCCCACGCCCGAGGGCGCGCACCGCGATGGCGTGGACCTGGTGGCGGTGTTCCTGATCGGGCGCGAAGGCATCAAGGGCGGCGAAACCCGCGTGTTCGAGGCCGCCGGGCCCGGCGGCCAGCGCTTCACGCTGACCGAGCCCTGGTCGGTGCTGCTGCTGGACGATGCGCGCATGATCCACGAGACCACCCCGATCCAGCCCCTGGCCGGGGGCGGCCACCGCGACACCCTGGTGGTGACCTGCCGCGCCGGCGGCTTCCAGGGGCCGCAGGACGCGCCATTGCGCAGTACATGAAACCCAAGGCCGCGGCGCAGGCCACGCCAGGACATCCGCGGAACCGGCCTTGCCGGACCGCGGGATCTGTGCCCTGTGAGGGGTTTGGCGAAGATGCGAAGCGCGCAGCCGGCGCGATCCCAGATGGTGTAGGGTCGCGCCATCATCCACTCAGAAGAGCAACACCATGTTCAAGCACATCCTGGTCCCCATCGATGGTTCCGAGACCGCGCAGCGCGCGATGGCCAAGGCGGCCGGCCTGGCCAAGGCCTTCGGCAGCGAAGTCTCCGTGGTCTATGTGATCGACCCCTATCCGTTCACCGGCGTCGGCACCGACCTGGCCTATGGCCAGGACCAGTACCTGACCGCCGCCACCAACGAGGCCAACGGCGCGCTGGAGGCCGCCAAGGCGCTGGCCGCCCAGCAGGGCGTGGAGGCCGACGTGATGGTGGTCGAAGGCCATGCCGTGCACCGCGGCATCGCCGAGACGGCCGAGAGCGTGGGCGCCGACCTGATCGTCATGGGCTCGCACGGCCGCAAGGGCCTGGAGAAGCTGGTGCTGGGCAGCGTCACCCAGAGCGTGCTCGGGGATGTGCACATTCCGGTGCTGGTGGTGCGGGAATGAAGCGCCCGGGGCCGCATCGGCACGGTTGCGGCAAAATCTTGACGAAAAGTGGCTGTAGCCCAGGATCCATCTGGGCTTCTAGCTATTTATTTCGTAGCTGACGCCTCAGTCCCGCACATCCGCCACCGGCTCGGCGCCGAAGTCCGGGCGCGCCAGATAGGCGAGCACGCGCGCGGCGGCGTCCTGCGGCGACAGCAGGCGGTGCTCGGCGCGCAGCGCCGTGAAGCGCGACCGGTCGGGAAAGGCGCCGGCGTCGGCGCTGCGCAGGTGCTGCTGCATGCCGGTGTCGATCACGCCGGGCGCCAGCGCGCACAGGCGCGCCCCGTGGGGCAGGCGGGCCTCGTCCAGCGCGGCGCAGCGGGTGAACATGTCCATGCCGGCCTTGGCCGCGCAGTAGGCCGACTGCGAGGCCATGGGCCGCCGGCCCAGGCCGGAGGAGATATTGAGCACCCGGCGCGGCACGGTCCAGCCGCGCGTGGCGCCCAGGAAGGCGGAGGTCAGCCGAATGGCGGCCTCCAGCCCCACGCGCAGGGCGCGGGCGGTGTCCTCGTCGCCTGCATCGCGCAGCGGCACGACGGCGGGGATCATGCCGGCGTTGTTGATCAGCGTGGCGCCGGACCAGGGGGCGCCGCCCGTGGCCAGCCGTTGCTGCAACTGCCGCACGGCGGGGCCGGCGTCCTGCAGGTCGTGCGCCCACTGCTCCAGCGCCGCGCCCTGGGCCGCGGCCTGCGCCGCCAGGGCCGGATCGGCATGGCGGGAGATGCCGACCAGGTGCACTCCGGGTTGCACCAGTTGCTCTGCCATGGCACGGCCCATGCCGCGCGAGGCGCCGGTGAGGATGTAGAGGTGGGGCAGGGTCATGGCGTGTGCTCGGAGTTCAGAAGGGGACGGCGCTGTCGAAGCGCAGGGGCGTGCCGCGCATGGGCTGTACCAGGGCCAGGGCTGCGGCATGCAGCAACAGGCGCGGCGCGCGCGTCTGCGCCGCCGCGCCGGCATAGAGCGCATCGCCCAGTATCGGGTGGCCGATGGCCTGCAGGTGCACCCGCAGCTGGTGCGTGCGGCCGGTGAGCGGCGCCAGCTCCAGCCGCGCCGCCCGGCCACCGTCCACCTGCGCCAGCAGCCGCCAGCGGGTGGTGCTGGGCTTGCCGTGCACGTCGTCCACCTTCTGCAGCGGCCGCCTCGGCCAGTCTGCGGCCAGCGGCAGGTCGATGGCGGACCAGCCTGCGGCGTCCACCGGCGCGGCCTGCGGCACGCCCTCGACCACGGCCACGTAGCGCTTGTCCACGGCGCGCGTGGCAAAGGCGTGGCCCAGGCGGCGCTGCGCCTGCGCATGGCGGGCGAAAACCATCAGGCCCGAGGTCGCCATGTCCAGCCGGTGCACCACCAGCGCGCCGGGCCAGGCGGCCTGCACCCGGGCGCTCAGGCAATCGGCCTTATCCGCGCCGCGTCCCGGCACGGCCAGCAGGCCGGCGGGCTTGTCCACCACCAGCAGGTCGTCGTCGAGGTACAGCGGCGCGGGCACTGTCATGTCAGTCATCCGCGGCGCCCCCATGCACCCCAAAGGCACCAAAGGCCGCGGAGCAGGCCATGCCAGGACATCCACGGAACCGGCTCCGCCGGGCCGCAGGATGCGCCCCCTTTGAGGGGGAAGGCGAAGACGCGAAGCCTGGGGGTGGTCCTATTCCAGCGCCACCCGCAGCGAATGAAACCCAAAGGCACAAAAGGCCGCGGAGCAGGCCATGCCAGGACATCCGCGGATCCGGCTTTGCCGGGCCGCAGGATGTGCCCCCTTTGAGGGGGAAGGCGAAGACGCGAAGCGCGTAGCCTGGGGGTGGTCCCACCTCACCCCCCATCGCCCTTGAGCACCAGCCGCTGCACCGTCGCGCACAGCTCTTCCACGTCGTTGGGTTTGTGGATCAGGGCGCGCGCGCCGGCCTCGCGCGCGGCGGCCTCGATCTCGGCGGTGACGTAGCCCGAGGCCAGCGCCACCGGCAGGTCCGGCCGGATGGCGCGGGCCTCGCGCAGCAGGTCGATGCCGCTGTAGCCGGGCATGCTGTAGTCGGTCACCAGCAGGTCGTAGCTGAGCGGCTCGGCGCGCAGCGCGCGCTCGGCCGCGCGCGGGTCGGAGAAGCCGCTGACCCGGAAGCCGCGGCGGCGCAGCAGGCGCTCGACCAGGAACACGAGCGCCTGGTCGTCGTCCACGTACATGACGTGGCGCCCCGAGCGTTCGGCGCTGGCATGGCTGCTGGCGGCCGGCCGGTCCGGCTGCGCGAGCGGCGCGGCGCTCGGGACCGACGCCGCGGGAAAGTACAGCGTGAAGATGCTGCCCCGGCCGGGCGCGCTCTGCACGTCGGTGGCGCCCTGGTGGCTGCGCATCACGCCATGCACCACGGACAGTCCCAGGCCGGTACCCTTGCCGACTTCCTTGGTCGTGAAGAAGGGCTCGAAGATGCGCGCCAGCGTGGCGGCCTCGATGCCGGCGCCGGTGTCGTGCACCGCCAGGGCGGCGTAGACGCCGGGCGCCAGCCCCAGCCGCTCGCACAGCGGGGCATCGGGCCGCGTGACCTGCAGATCCACCAGCACCGTGCCGCCGCCCTCGCCGATGGCCTGGATGGCATTGGTGCAGAGATTAAGCACCGCCTGCCCGATCTGCGTGGCGTCGCCGGCCACCGGCGGCAGGTCGCGGCCGATCTGGACGTGCAGCCCGACGGCCGGCGGCAGGGTGACCCGCAGCAGCCGTTCGGTTTCCCGGACCACGTGTTCGAGCGACACGGGCCCGTGCTGCGTGGGCTCGTTGCGGCTGAAGGTGAGGATCTGGCGCACCAGGTCGCGCGCGCGGCGGCCGGCCTTGCCGACCTCCTCCAGGCTTTCCAGGGCGGGCGAGGCCGGATCCAGATCGGCGCGGGCCAGCTCGACGTTGCCGAGGATGGCCGAGAGGATGTTGTTGAAGTCGTGCGCGATGCCGCCGGCCAGCGTGCCCATGGCCTGCATCTTCTGCGACTCGCGCAACTGCGCCTCGAGCAGGGCGCGGTGCGCATCGGCCTTCTTGCGCCCGGTCAGGTCGCGCGCGAAGACGGTGGTGGTCTCGCCGCCGGAATGGCGCTCGAAGGACACGCTGATCTCCACCGACAGCTCGCGCCCGCCCGCGGTGCGCGCGGTGCGTTCGCCGAGCATGGCCTGGGTCGAGATCTGGGCGAATGCCAGGGCCTGCGACGCATCCGGCAGGAAGCGCTCCAGCGGGCTGCCCAGCGCGTCGGCCGGTGAGCACTGGAACAGGGCCGCGGCGGTCGGGTTGAACACGGTGATGCGCTGATGCTGGTCGACGCAGATGATCGCGTCCAGCGCGGAATTGATGACGGCCTCGAGCCGCCGCTCGCCCTGGTAGAGCTGCTCGTTGCGCTCCTGCAGTGCCATGGCGCTTTGCTGCAGTGCGCGGCGCTCGGCCAGCAGCGGGCCCTGGTCCACCACGGCACAGATGAACTGCGCTGCGGCGTCGCCGCTTTCGTGGGGCGCGTCGAGCCGGCGCACGTGCAGGTCGCCGGTGATGGTGCCGGCCTCGCCGATGTTGAATACCACTTCGGCCACCTCGCCATGCCCGCTGCGCAGCGCCTCCTGGAAGCAACGGCTGACCTTGGCCGTGTGGCCGGGGCTGACGAAGGGCATCAGCGACACCAGCGGCCGGTCGCGCTCGGTGGGCTGGAACATGCGCTGGGCCTTGGCGTTGCCCTGCACCACCATGTCGTGGCCGTCGATCACCATGAGCGCCAGCGGCACGCTGGCAAACAGGGTCTCGAAGCGCTCCGAGGCCCCTTCGGCCGCCGCGCTGCTGTAGCGCAGCACCCGGTTCTGCGCCTCGAGTTCCGCCACCAGTTGCCGCAGCTCCTCGTGTCCGGGCTCTGGCGCCTGCGGCGCCGCGGGGCGCGGTTGCGGCTTGCGCCGCGTTGCCTTGACCATGGGGCAGCGGCGCCTCAGGCGTTCTGGGCGTATTGCGTGTAGGCCGGCTCGTCGAGCAGGGCGTCGAATTCCAGCATGTCCGAAACCAGCACCTTGAAGAACCAGTCCTCGCCCATCGGATCGCGGTTGGCGAGCGACGGGTCGCTGCGCAGCACCTCGTTCACCTCGACGACCTCGCCCGAGACCGGCATGAAGACGTCGGCAGCCGTCTTCACCGACTCGACCACGGCCGCGACCTCGCCCTGCCGGAAGACCTTGCCCACCGGCGGCAGGTCGACGAAGACGATGTCGCCCAGGGTTTCCTGGGCATGCAGGGTGATGCCGACGGCGGCCGCCTCATGGTCGGCGATGTCGATCCACTGGTGCTCGCGGGAATATTTGACGGTCATGGCAAGGGCTCCTGGAAAAACGCGTCCGGCGCGCGCGGCCGGCCAAAAGCGCCAAGTATGCCGGTGCCGGACGCGGAGCCCTCATGGGCCGATGGCTATTTGATGAAACCCCAGTGCCGCGGCAACCAGGTGGACAGGCCGGGCAGGAAGGTCAGCAGCACCAGCACCACCCCATGCGCCCAGAGGAAGGGCAGCAGTTCGCGCACCAGCTGCGACATCGGCACCCTGGACACGTTGCAGGTGACGAACAGCAGCCCGCCCACCGGCGGCGTGATCATGCCCAGCGTGAGGTTGTAGATGACGATCATGGCGAAGTGCACCGGGTCCACGCCCAGCTTGAGCGCCACCGGCGCCAGGATGGGCGCCAGCACCATCACCCCGGGCAGCGGCTCGATGAAGATGCCGAACAGCAGCAGGAAGACGTTCACGATGATCAGGAACGTCCACGGCGACAGGTTCATGCCCGCCAGCCATTCGGCCATTGCCTGCGGCACGCCTTCGATGGTCGGGATCCAGGCGAAGGAGGCCGACAGGCCGATGATGATCAGCACCGAGGCCGACAGCAGCGCCGAGCGCGAGAGGATTTCGGGCACGGACTTCCATTCCAGCGTGCGATAGACGTACTTGCCGCACACCAGCGCATAGAACACTGCCACCACCGAAGCCTCGGTGGGCGTGAACCAGCCCGCGCGCATGCCGCCCAGGATCACCACCGGCAGCAGGATGGCGGGCAGCGCCTTCCAGGTGGTGCGCAGGATGTCGGCCAGCGGCGGCAGGCGGCCGTCGCCGCGGTAGTTGCGCTTCCTGGAGACGTGGAAGTTGACCACGCACATCGCCACGGCGATCAGGATGCCGGGCACGATGCCCGCCACGAACAGCGCACCCACGGACACCGTCTCGTCCTGCAGCGCGTAGATGATCATGATGATCGAGGGCGGGATGATCGGCCCGACGATGGCGGTGGAGGCGGTCAGGGCCGCGGCGTAGGAGCGGTCGTAGCCGGCGCGGTCCATCATCTTGATCAGCATCGAGCCCGGGCCGGCCGCATCCGCCAGCGCCGAGCCGGAGATGCCCGAGAAGAAGGTCAGCGACACCACGTTGGTATAGCCCAGCCCGCCGCGCTTGTGGCCGACGAACTGGCCGGCGAACTTCAGCAGCACCTCGGTCAGCGAACCGCCGCTCATCAGCTCGGCCGCCAGTATGAAGAAGGGCACGGCCATCAGCGGAAAGCTGTCGATGCCGCTGAAGGTTTCCTTCAGCAGCACCAGCAGCGGATAGCTCTCGGCCAGGATCAGCGTGGCCGCGGTGGCCAGCCCCAGCGCAAACGCCACCGGCACGCCGATGGCGAGGAACACGCAGGCCGAAACGATCAGAACAATGCTTGCGTCCATGGCAGCGGGTATTGGGTTTTGGCGAGGAACACCGTGGAGCTGGCTTTGCCAGGCCACTGGTGTTGCCCCCGGAAGGGGGTTGGAGAAGGCACGAAGCGCGAAGCCTGGGGGCGAATCACAGCGACGCCGAGGCATTGGCGTCGAAATGCGCGTCCGAAGCGAACTCGCGGCGCAGCACGTAGCCGCGCACCACCAGCAGGAAATGCACGATCAGCAGCAGCCCGCCGATCGGCATGGCCGCGTAGATCCAGGCGAAGGGAATCTGCGTCACGGCGGTCATCTGGAACATGGTGCGCTCCATGTAGAGCCAGCCATACCAGACCATGAAGCCGAAGAAGCCGAACAGCAGCGCCGCCACCAGCACCCGCATGGCGATGCCGCCGGCGCGCGGCAGCGCGTCCTGCAGGTTCTCGACCGCGATGTGGCCGCCGTAGCGCAGCACCGGGCCGGCCCCCAGGAAGGTCAGCCAGATCATCATGTGGCGGGAGACCTCTTCGGCCCATTCGAGCGACTGGCTGGTGAGATAGCGCAGCGCCACGTTGACGAAGATGATGACCGACATCGCGGCCAGCAGCAGGATCAGGGCCCAGCGGTTGGCGCTGAGGAAATAGCGTTCGAAGGCTTGCACGTTGCGTGTCCTGGGTGGCGGAGCAAAACAAAGGCGACGCTGAGATGGCGAGGATTTGCAACGCCGCAGGCCGCCCACGGCAGGGATGCGCGACACGCGAGGGACTCGTTCAGCGTTGCCAAAGGCCGCCCGAGGATCCGGGGACGGTCGGGCGGCGGCAGGGGGGATCAGCAGGGCCTGCTGCTCACTGCACGTCCTGGATCCTCTTGATGTTGTCCGCGCCGAATTCCTTGGCGTAGTTCGCGTAGGCGGGCTTGATCGCCTCGCGGAAGGCGGCGCCGTCCACGTTGCGCGTGACCTTCATGCCGGCCTGCTCCAGTTGGGCGATGCCGTTCTCCTCGTCGTCGTTGACCTTCTTGCGCTGGGCCGCTGCGCCGCTCCTGGCCGCGGCCAGGAACACCTGCTTGTCGGCGTCGGAGAGCTTGTTCCAGCTGCGCGGCGACATCAGCAGCAGGGCCGGCGAATACACGTGGTTGGTCAGCGACATGTACTTCTGCACCTGCGCGAACTTGGCCGAAAGGATCACCGGCACCGGGTTCTCCTGGCCGTCCACCGTGCCCTGCTGGAGCGCGCCGAACAGTTCGGGGAAGGCCATGGGCGTGGGCAGGATGCCGAAGGTGCGGTAGCCCTCCATGTGCACCTTGTTCTCCATGGTGCGCATCTTCAGGCCGGCGGCGTCGCCGGGCTTGACGATGTCGCGCTTGCTGTTGGTCATCTGGCGAAAGCCGTTCTCGGTCCAGGCCAGCGCGATGATGCCGTGCTTGGGGAACTGCGCCAGCATGCCCTGGCCGATCGGGCCGTCCATGACCTTGCGCGCATGCGCGTAGTCGCGGAACAGGAAGGGCAGGTCGACGATTCTCATTTCGGGCACGAAGTTGCCTACCGGCCCGGTGGAGGTGTTGAGCAGGTCCAGCGTGCCGAGCTGGATCGCCTCGATCTGCTCGCGCTCGCCGCCCAGCGCCGAGTTGGCGAAATGCTGGCACTTGTAGCGGCCCTGGGTGTTCTTCTCGACCTCGTCGCAGAACACGGTGGAGCCGACGCCGTAGTGCGAGTCCTTGGCCGTGGCGTAGCCGATCTTGAGCGTCGTGGTCTGCGCCTGCGCGGCAGCGGGCAGCAGGCCCTGGATCAGTGCCAGCGCCGCGGCGCCGAGGCCTGCGCGCGCGGCGCGCGGGAGGGCGCGCGATGAAAAGGACATGCGGAAGTCTCCTCGGTGTAGTGCCGTATGGCCGGCACATTATGGGGAGTGCTTCCGCAGTGCAGCATCGGGGTTTTCGTGGATGGAGCGCCCCGCCGGGCACGCGCCTACATGCCCGAGTAGTTCGGCCCGCCGCCGCCCTCGGGCGTGACCCAGACGATGTTTTGCGTCGGGTCCTTGATGTCGCAGGTCTTGCAGTGCACGCAGTTCTGCGCGTTGATCTGCAGCCGCTCGGACTTGCCCCCGGTGGCCTCGTCTGGCACGAACTCGTAGACGCCGGCCGGGCAGTAGCGGCCCTCGGGCCCTGCGTATTTGGGCAGGTTGATGCGCGTGGGCACCGTCGGGTCCTTGAGCGTCAGGTGCGGCGGCTGGTTCTCCTCGTGGTTGGTGTTGCTCACGAACACACTGGAGAGCCGGTCGAAGGTCAGCCTGCCATCGGGCTTGGCATAACGGATCGGCGAGAACGCCGAGGCCGGCTTGAGCCGCTCATGGTCGGGCTGCTGGCGGTGGATCGTCCAGGGCATGTTGCCGCGCAGCAGCTTCTGCTCGATGCCGGTCATCAGGCTGCCTATGGTGCGGCCCTTCTTGAACCAGGTCTTGAAGTTGCGGTCCTTGTTCAGCTCCTTGAACAGCCAGCTCTTCTCGAAGGCCTCGGGGTAGGCGCTCAGTTCGTCGTGCTGGCGGCCGGCTGCGATGGCGTCGAAAGCGGCCTCGGCGGCCAGCATGCCGGTCTTGATCGCCGCGTGGCTGCCCTTGATGCGGCTGACGTTGAGGTAGCCGGCCTCGCAGCCCACCAGCGCGCCGCCCGGGAACACCGTCTTGGGCAGGGCCAGCAGGCCGCCCGCGGTGATGGCGCGCGCGCCGTAGCTGATGCGCTTGGCTGGCTTGGCGCCTTCCTCGCCCTCGAAGTACCAGCGGATGTTGGGATGCGTCTTGAAGCGCTGGAATTCCTCGAACGGGCTCAGGTAGGGGTTCTGGTAGTCCAGGCCGACGACGAAGCCGACAACCACCTTGTTGTCTTCGGCGTGGTAGAGGAAGCCGCCGCCATAGGTGTCGGCCGGCAGTGGCCAGCCCGCGCCATGCACCACCAGGCCGAGCTGGTGGCGCGCCGGGTCGATCTCCCACAGTTCCTTGATGCCGATGCCGTAGCTCTGCGGATCGCTGTCCTTGGCCAACTGGAATTTCTCGATCAGCTGGCGGCCCAGGTGGCCGCGCGCGCCTTCGGCGAACACCGTGTACTTGGCGTGCAACTCCATGCCGAGCTGGAAGTTCTCGGTCGGCTCGCCGTCCTTGCCGATCCCCATGTTGCCGGTGGCCACGCCCTTGACCGAGCCGTCCTCGTGGTAGAGCACCTCGGCCGCCGGGAAGCCGGGGAAGATCTCCACGCCCAGGTTCTCGGCCTGCTGGGCCAGCCAGCGCGTGACGTTGCCCAGGCTGATGATGTAGTTGCCCTCGTTGTGGAAGCAGTGGGGCAGCAGGAAGTTGGGCGTGCGCAAGGCGCTCTTCTCGCCCAGGAACAGGAAGGCGTCCTCGGTCACCGGCTGGTTCAGCGGCGCGCCCATGGCCTTCCAGTCGGGGAACAGCTCGGACAGCGCGCGCGGATCCATGATCGCGCCGGAGAGGATGTGGGCGCCGGGCTCGGAGCCCTTCTCGAGCACCACGACCGATACCTCGCGGCCCTTCTCGGCGGCGAGTTGCTTGAGCCGGATGGCGGTGGAAAGCCCGGCCGGGCCGCCGCCCACGACGACCACGTCGTACTCCATGGCTTCGCGGGGACCGAACTGGGCAATGATCTCGTCGTGGGTCATGAAAGGCTCTTCTCGTCGTGATGGTGGGTGATGGGCTCGGCGCGGGCCTCTGTTCGACACGCACTGCCGCCCGGCGAATTTTATTCGGCGGGCCGTGCCACCCGCGTCGCGCCCGTTTCCACCGTCATCACGCGATCCGGAACTCCTCTCAGCGCACCGGCCGCAGCAGCGCCGCGTGCGCGGCCAGCCAGCGTGCCGCCAGCGTCTGCGCCGGCACCGCGTGCGTGTCCTGCGAAGGGTGGAAGTCGCGCCGGAAGTAGGCCAGCATCGGCCCGGCGCAGCGCCACACCAGGCCGTCGCGGCCCCAGAACAGGCGCAGGCCGTCCGCCCAGGTGGAGGGCCTGAGCAGCGTGCCGTCGCGCCACAGGTTGATCAGCGTCTGCCGTGTGGCGTCAATCCCGAACACCAGGCAGACGTAGAGGTACCAGCGCACTCGCCACCGGTAGCTGCCGCCCAGCGCCTGGTACAGGTCGTAGGCGACCGCGCAGTGCTCGGTCTCTTCGGCGGCATGCCAGCGCCAGACGGTCTGCATGTCGGCATCGGCGCCGTCGAGCCAGCGCGTGTGGCGCAGCGTGCCATCGGCCAGCAGCGCGGTGAAGTGCTCGTAGGCGCAGGTCACGGCCAGGGCATGGCGCGGGTCGCTCACCAACCGGCGGAAGCGCGCGATGCGGGCCGTGGCCCAGTGCTGCCAGCGGTTGACCAGGCCCTGCCGCTCCAGCTCCTCGTTGTAGAGGCCGTGGATGCGCCGGTGCGTGGCCTCCTGGCCGATGAAGCCGGCCACGGTCTCGCGCATGGCGTCGTGCTGCGGCCCCGCGGGCAGGGCGCGCGCGGCGTCGCGCACCGCGTCGATGAAGAACTGCTCGCCCACCGGGAAGCTCATCGACAGCGCGTTGAAGAACTGGGTGCGGTAGGCGCGGCCGCCATGCCAGTGGCGGGCGAAGCCGCGCTTGAGGTCGATCTCCAGTTTGCGCACGATCAGGCGCTCGGGTGGCGGGGTGGCAGGGCGCATGGTGGTTCTCCAGGGGGCGCGCGGCTTGATGCGGGGCGCGTTTCTGAGCATTATTCAGTTTTCGGCGTAGGCCGCTACTCGCCTTGTGCTCAGTTTTTGCAGGAGCCTGCCATGAAGAAGCCCAGCGCCGCGCAAGCCGCGCCCCGCATGCGCAAGCAGCCGACGCAGGCGCGCGCGCAGCGCACCATCGAGACCATCTTCGACGCCACTGCTCAGATTGTGGAAAGCGAAGGCGAGGGCGCCCTGACCACCAACCGCATCGCGCAGAAGGCGGGCTTCTCCATCGGCACGCTCTACCAGTATTTCCCGTCGAAGGAGGCAGTGCTCGCCGCCATGATCCACCGCCAGCGCGACAAGGTGCAGCAGGATCTGCAGGCCATGCTCGACCGCGCCGTGGCCGAGCGGCGCGACGTGCGGGCCACGGTGCGCGAACTGGTGCGGCTGCTGGTGCAGGCCTTCGGCGGCACCACGCGCCCGCGGCGCGCCTTCATCCGCATGGCCTGGCGGCTGGACCACCATGACAACATCACCCAGGCGCTGCGCGAGGGCGCGGACCGCAACGCCCTGGCGCTGGCGCAGCTGATCGACAGCGGCCAGGCGCCCGGCGTGCGGCCGCCCACGCCGGCCATGATGTACGTCGCCACCCGCGCGGTGATGGGCGCGATCCGCAGCGCCTCGCTGGAGGATTCCCCGCTGCTGGGAACGCCGGCTTTCGAGGACGAGCTGGTGCGCATGGTGTGGGGGCTGCTGCGGGCGGAAATCTAGAAGAAAAATGGCTGAAGCCCATGTAAAACCTGGGCTTTTAGCTATAAATAAGATAGCTAAACCTTCTTATCGCGTGGCAACCGGCCCAGCAGGAAGAATTCCGCGTTCGGCTGCATGCCGGTCACGCTGGCGAGTCGGTTGGACAGGCCGAAGAAGGCGGTGATGGCGGTGATGTCCCAGATGTCCTCGTCGTCGAAGCCATGCGCGTGCAGCGCGGCGAAGTCGGCTTCGTCCACCGCGTGCGACTGGTCGCAGACCTTCATGGCAAAGGCCAGCATGGCGCTCTGGCGCGGCGTGATGTCGGCCTTGCGCCAGTTGACCGCCACCTGGTCGGCCACCAGCGGCTTCTTCTCGTAGATGCGCAGCAGCGCGCCATGCGCCACCACGCAGTAGAGGCAGCGGTTGGCCGCGCTGGTGGCGGTGACGATCATCTCGCGGTCGCCCTTGCTCAGGTGGCCTTCCTCCTTCTCCATGAGCGCGTCGTGGTAGGCGAAGAAGGCGCGCCACTCGGCCGGCCGGCGCGCCAGTGCCAGGAACACGTTGGGAATGAAGCCGGCCTTCTCCTGCACCGCGAGGATGCGCGCGCGGATGTCGTCGGGCAGGCCGGCCAGCTCGGCCAGCGGGTAGTGTTCGGTCATGGAGTTCTCCTGTGTCTTACGTATTGTGACCACGCTGGGGTCTACCATGGCTGCAGCGTCTTTGAAGGAGCATGGCCCATGTCCGATTCCGACTTCCGTCCGCCCGCGCAAAAGTCCTCCGCGCTGAAGCCCGTCGCCGCCGCCGTCGTGCTGGCGGTGGCCGCCGGGGCCGGCTGGTGGTACTGGCAGCAGCGCGCGTCCACGCCGCCGGCCCTGCCGGCGCAGGCTGCCGCGCCGGCCGCGCCGCCGGAGCCCCTGTCTCTTATACACATCTCCGAGCCCACGAGACCGTACAGGAAATCGCGTATGCCGTCTTCTGCTTGAAAAGGGGGGGGGGGGGGGGGGGGGGGGGGGGGGGGGGGGGGGGGGGGGGGGGGGGGGGGGGGGGGGGGGGGGGGGGGGGGGGGGGGGGGGGGGGGGGGGGGGGGGGGGGGGGGGGGGGG
>NZ_JAELTO010000199.1 GCF_016428875.1 Xylophilus sp. ASV27 | reverse complement strand
CCCCCCCCCCCCCCCCCCCCCCCCCCCCCCCCCCCCCCCCCCCCCCCCCCCCCCCCCCCCCCCCCCCCCCCCCCCCCCCCCCCCCCCCCCCCCCCCCCCCCTTTTTTAATGATCCGGCGACCACCGATATCTACACTAGGTTCTCTTCGTCGGCAGCGTCAGATGTGTATAAGAGACAGGTCCGAGGGCGCGGCCATCGCCGCGCATGCCGGCGAGCACGAGTACCCGCTGCGCGCCGTGCCGCTGGGCGGGTCCTGGCTGGAACTGCTGCAGGCGCTGGAAGCCTGCGGCCCGCTGATGGCGCTGACCCGCAACGCATCCACCGTGCACGAGAAGACCGGCGTCTACCGCAATGTCTCGGCCACCGGCCTGATCGGGCTGGCACTGTCCGAGGAAATCGACCTGCGCCTGTTCTTCCAGCGCTGGCACGCGGGCTTTGCCGTGACCGAGCCCGGCCGCGACCCGGCCGCGCCGCCGGCGCGCAGCCTGCAGTTCTTCGATGCGCACGGCCTGGCGGTGCACAAGGTCTACCTGCGCGAAGCCAGCGACCGCGCCGCGTTCGACGCGGTGGTGCAGCGCTTCGCCGTCCCCAGCGCCGGCTACGTCTTTACCACCGCGCCCGCGCCCGCGCCGCCGCAGCCCGACAGCGCCGTCGACACCGAAGGCTTTGCCGAGGCCTGGGCCGGCATGCGCGACACGCACGAGTTCTTCGGCATCACCCGCCGCTTCGGCGTGGAGCGGCAGCAGGGCTTCCGGCTGGTCGAAGGCCGCTTCACGCGGCGCCTGGACAGCGTCGCGCTGCGCCGCCTGCTGCTGGTGGCCGCGTCCGAAGGCGCGCCGATCATGGTGTTCGTCGGCAACGGCGGCTGCATCCAGATCCATACCGGGCCGGTGCGGCGCGTCGTGCCCATGTCCACCGGCGGCGCCGAGTGGATCAACGTGCTGGACGAAGGCTTCAACCTGCACCTGCGCGAAGACCGCATCGCCCAGGTGTGGGTGGTCGAGAAACCGACCGACGACGGCCACGTGACCTCGGTCGAGGCGTTCGACCATGACGGCGAGCTGATGGCCATGTTCTTCGGCGCGCGCAAGCCCGGACAGGCCGAGCGCGAGGACTGGCGCCACATCGTCGCGCGCCTGCCGGGCAGCGTATGAGCCGGACGACACGCCGCATCGCGCTGCGCCGCATGGCGGGCGGCCTGCTGGCGCTGCCGGCGCTGCCGCGGGCGCAGCCCGCCGCCCGGCCGCGCCGCCTGGTCGCCATCGGCGGCGCGCTTACCGAGATGGTCTATGCGCTGGGCGCGGAGTCGCTGCTGGTCGGCACCGACACCACCAGCCTCTACCCCGAAGCCGCGCAGCGCACGCCCAAGGTCGGCTACATGCGGCAGTTGTCGGCCGAAGGCCTGCTGTCGCTGCGGCCCGATGCCGTGGTCGCCACCACCGAGGCCGGCCCGGCCGTGGTGCTGGACCAGATGCGCAGCGCCGGCGTGCAGGTCGAGCTGGTGCAGGCCGACCACACCTGGGACGAGGTGCGGCGCAAGTTGCGCGCCGTGGGCCGCGCCGCCGCGCGCGAGGCCGATGCCGCGGCGCTGCAGGGCCGGCTCGACGCCGACTGGGCGACGGTGCGCCAGCAGGTGGCCGCCGCCACGCGCCGCCCGCGCATGCTGTTCATCCTTGCCCACGCGGCCAGCCCGCAGGTGGCCGGGGGCCAGACCGCGGCCGATGCGCTGATCCGCTTTGCCGGCGGCGTCAACGTGATGCAGGGCTTCGACGGCTACCGCAGCATGACCGCCGAGGCCATGGCCAGCGCCGCGCCGGAGCTGATCCTGACCAGCACCCAGGGCATCGAGGCGCAGGGCGGCGAGGCCGCGTTCTGGCAGCGCCCCGAACTCGCGCTGACGCCGGCCTACCGCCGCCGCGCGCTGCTGGCGCTGGAGGCCAACCGCATGCTGGGCTTCGGCCCGCGCCTGCCCGGCGTGGTGCGCGAGGTGCACGAGCGGGCGCTGGCGCTGACCGCCGGCGCATGATGCGGCGCCTGTCGCCACGGGCCGCGCTGGCCCTGGGCGCGCTGCTGCTCGCCGCCGCCGTGGTCGCGGGCAGCGCCAGCGGCGCCTACCCGATCACGCCGGCCCAACTGCTGCGCCTGCTGGGCCAAGGCCTGTCCGGCGCGCCCGGGGCGTCGCCGGAATCGCTGGTGTTCTTCAACATCCGGCTGCCGCGCCTGCTGCTGGGCATGGCCGCGGGCGCGGGGCTGGGCCTGTCCGGTGCGCTGATGCAGGGCCTGTTCCGCAACCCGCTGGCCGATCCGGGCCTGGTCGGCGTGAGCAGCGGCGCGGCGCTGGCGGCGGCCGCGGTCATCGTGGTGGGTCAGCACTGGCTGCCCGGCCTGCCGCGCACGCTGGGCAGCTGGACGCTGGTGCTGATGGCCTTTGCCGGCGGCCTTTTGGTGACCACGCTGATCTACGCGTTGGCGCAGAGCCGCGGCGCCACGCGCATGGGGCTGATGCTGCTGGCCGGCATCGCGGTGAATGCGCTGGCCGGCGCCGGCCTGGGCTGGCTCAGCTTCCTGGCCACCGACGAGCAGTTGCGCAACCTGCAGTTCTGGCTGCTGGGCAGCCTGGGCGGCGCGCGCTGGAGCGCGGTGGCGCTGGTGGGGACCATCGTGGCGGCGGCGGTGGCCTGGGGCCTCACGCTGGCGCGGCCGCTCAACGCCATCGCGCTGGGCGAGGCCCAGGCCGCGCTGCTGGGCGTGCCGGTGGAGCGGGTCAAGCGCCGCGCGGTGCTGGCCTGCGCGCTGGCGGTGGGGGCGGTCACGGCGACCACCGGCATCGTCGGCTTCGTCGGCCTGATCGCGCCGCACTGGGTGCGCCTGGCGGCCGGCCCGGACCACCGCGTGGTGCTGCCCGGCGCGGCGCTGCTCGGGGCGGCGCTGGTGCTGGCGGCCGACGCGGTGGCGCGCACCGCGGTGCAGCCGGCCTGTCTCTTATACACATCTAAAAAGGGGGGGGGGGGGGGGGGGGGGGGGGGGGGGGGGGGGGGGGGGGGGGGGGG
>NZ_JAELTO010000198.1 GCF_016428875.1 Xylophilus sp. ASV27 | reverse complement strand
GCAGGGAGTGCCTCCAATGTCTCGTTCAGGGTCGTTTGCAGCAGGCTCAAAGTAAAAAGGGAACGTGGTCCATACGTTCCCTTTTTACCTGCCTTCAGCTTCGCTTGGGCTTATCTGACTGGCATTGGACCTGCGGTCGGCTTTTTTCTTGTGCGCTGGGGAAAAAATGCGTGGCTGGACGGCGAACCGTTGGCTAGCAAAAACGACCCTTGAAGACTTGTGCAAGTCCCTGGAGTCGCCCCACGATGAAACCTATTTGGTCAGGATCAGCTTGCCCAGGCGGGTGGCCTGCAAGCGGTAGACGGAACCGTTGTGGATGATCTCCACCGCTTTGCGGCCGCGCAGCAGTTCGGCGCTTTCCACCGCGGCCTGCTCGAGGGATGAGTTCGGGCTGGTGCGCGAAATCTCGGCGTAGACCTGCCGCGACGCGGATGCCAGGACCGACGGAGAAGAGGGGCTTGCGCTTGCGTGCATGGAATGCTTCCTTTGCTGATTTCGCTATTGGTTAATGATAACCATTCTCAAAAATGCGTCAACAGAAGAGTGTCGGGATTTCTGTATCTTTGTGCTGCGGCGCAACTGCTGCCACAAGTGCGGCAGCGGAGGGCCTACTTCTTCGGCTCGGTGATGAAGCCAATCTTCTTCACGCCAGCCTGCTGCGCTGCTGACATGGCCTGGGCCACGCGTTCGTAGCGCACGTCCTTGTCGCCGCGGATGTGCAGTTCCGGCTGGGGCGTCTTGTGGCTCTCGGCTTGCAGCCTGGGCTCCAGGTCCTCATCCGCGATGCGGTTGTCGTTCCAGAAGTAGCTGCCATCGGCGGCCACGCTCAGGCGAATGGTCTCGGGCTTGGCATCCTCTGGCTGGCTGGAGGCGCGCGGAAGGTCGATCTTGACGGCGTCCTTCATGACCGGCACGGTGATGATGAAGATGATGAGCAGCACCAGCATGACGTCCACCAGCGGCGTCATGTTGATCTCGTTCATCACCTCGTCGGAGTCGTCTTGCGTCCCGAAGGCCATCTCACGCCCCCTTCTTGAGCGGCAGAACCGTGGCAGGGCCGTTTCCGCTGACACGCGCGCCGGTGACGAAATAGGCGTGCAGGTCATGGGCGAAGCTGTTGAGCTTGCTCAGCACCGACTTGTTGCCTCGCACCAGAGCGTTGTAGCCCAGCACCGCGGGGATGGCGACCGCCAGTCCCAAGGCGGTCATGATCAATGCCTCGCCGATCGGGCCCGCCACCTTGTCGATGCTGGCCTGGCCGGACATGCCGATGCTCATCAGGGCATGGTAGATGCCCCACACCGTACCGAAGAGGCCGATGAACGGCGCCGTGGAGCCGACCGAGGCGAGGATCGCCAGACCCGACTGCATGCGTGCCGTGACTTCATCAATGCCATTGCGCAGCGAGCGCGTCACCCAGTCGCTGACATCCAGGCTGTCGTGCAGATGGGCCTTGGTGTTGCGATGGTGCGCCGTTGCCTCGCGGCCTTCCACCGCGAGCTGACGAAACGGATTGGTCGCGTCAGCGCCGAGCTTCGTCAGGCCGGCGGCGAAGTCCTCGCTGTGCCAGAAGTCCTCTGCGTTGCGAGCGAACTTCTTGTAGCGCACGACATCCAGCGCCTTGATCAGGATGACGATCCAGGATGCCAGCGACATGCCCAGCAGCAGTACTGCGACCGCCTTGATGACAAAGTCGCCCTGCGACCAGACGTTGGCAAGGCCGAATTGGGAATCCATAAATACTCCAGAGAAATTATTCGAGAACGAAGTTGATCGGAACCTTGAACCACATGGCCTCTGCGACGCCATTGCGCTTGCCAGGAGTGAAGCGCCACTTCAAGACGGTCTCGTAAGCCTGCTTGTCCAGTCTTTCGTAGCCGCTGGACTTGGATATTTCCGCGCGCTCGGGCTGTCCCTGTGCGTTGATCAGGACGCGTATCTCCACCTTGCCCTGTTCACCAAGGCGCTTGCTGATGGCCGGATAGGCAGGCTTGGGGTTCTGCAGGTAGTCGGCGTCACTTGATGGGAGGACGATCTGCGGCGGCGCAGGAGGTGCGGGCGGCGCTGGAGGGGGCGATGGGGCCGGGGCCGGTGCCTCGATCGGTGGAGCCGGCGGCTGCGGCGTGGTCACGCCCGTAGGTGCATTGGGCGACGGAGTGGGATCCGCAATCGCCACAGGGCGAGGTGCGGGCGGCGGCGGCGCTTTCTTGACCTGCGGCGCAGGTGTCGGAGCGGGCTTGGGCGCGGGCGGCGGGGGCGCAGGCGGAATCTGGGGCTCGGGTGGCGTGATGATCTCGCTGATGATCTCTGCGGGAACAACGATGTCGATGGCGCGCTGCACCAGACCCGATTGGATGGCCCAGAGCACGGCCACGTGAAAGAGGACCACGCCGCCAACAATGGCGGCATTCCTGCTGATGCGCGGCGCAGGAGCGTAGCGTTGTGAAGCTGTCATGTCGGCGGCGCGACCCGCTGAAGCGGCCGCACGCAGGGAGTTTATTTATGGAAGATCCACCACAGCGACCCTGCAATCAAGATCAGACTGCCGCCGAGGATCGAGAACGGTTCCATGCCTTGCTATCCGCTATGGAGGACGTGAGCTGGATCACTTGGTGACCCGTTTCCCGTTGCAACGCGGCAATGGGATGGGAGGCGCTGCACTGCGCTACCACATCGCGCGCGCAGCTTTCACATTGACCGCACTGCGTGGCTACGCCGAGCTCGAACTGGATGTCGTCAAAGCTCAGTCCCGCTCGCACATGGCGGGCAATTTCGCGGTCGGAGACCCGATGGCATACGCAGACGATCATGGCAGGGGACGGCGGGCAGTGCTGATGGAACGGTTGTGCCAAGTATAAATGCGAATTCGTCGCATTAATAGGGGGCAAGTAGAAATCCTGCTGCGCGCACGGAACCCGGGCCTTCCGGTGCTGGTCGCGCATGACTTCTGGCGCCCACAGAAAAAAGGCCGGCAAAGCCCAATGCCAGTCAGTTAAGATCTGACTGGCATTTTCTTTGTGGGGAACTTGCTGCGAGAGCGCTTGACTTCGCGCGGGAATGACCGCCCGGCGCGGCGAGGCGGGAGCACGAAGTAGCGGGCTTGCT
>NZ_JAELTO010000197.1 GCF_016428875.1 Xylophilus sp. ASV27 | reverse complement strand
CCCCCCCCCCCCCCCCCCCCCCCCCCCCCCCCCCCCCCCCCCCCCCCCCCCCCCCCCCCCCCCCCCCCCCCCCCCCCCCCCCCCCCCCCCCCCCCCCCCCCCCCCCCCCCCCCCCCCCCCCCCCTTCCCCCCCCCCCCCCCCCCGACACCTACACTAGGTTCTCTTCGTCGGCAGCGTCAGATGTGTATAAGAGACAGCCCCGGCATCCGCGCCGACGACCTGGCGCTGGAGCGCTACCGCCGCGCCCGCGGCGCCGCCCAGCCCGCCGTGGCCGGGGCCGCCGCGTGACGGCGTCGAGCCGCCCCAGCCGCGCGCTCATCGACCTCGCCGCGCTGCGCCACAACTACACGCTGGCGCGGCAGCGGCACGGCGGCCGCGCGCTGGCCGTGCTCAAGGCCGACGCCTACGGCCACGGCGCCCTGCCCTGCGCCCAGGCGCTGCACGACCTGGCCGACGGCTTTGCCGTGGCCTTCCTCGACGAGGCGCTGGCCCTGCGCGCAGGCGGCATCCGCCAGCCGATCCTGGTGCTCGAGGGCGTCTTCGCCGCGCACGACCTGCCCACCGCGCACGCCCACGGCCTGTGGCTGGTGGTGCACCACGAAGAGCAACTGCGCATGCTGGAGAGCGCCCCCGCCGCCGTGCGCGGCCTGCAGGTCTGGCTCAAGCTCGACAGCGGCATGCGCCGCGCCGGCTTCCCGCTGCATGCGGCGCGCGAGGCGCATGCGCGGCTGGCCGCCTGCCCCGGCGTGCAGGCCATCGTCCTCATGAGCCACTTCGCCCGCGCCGACGAGCCCGGCTGCCCGGCCACCGCCGGGCAGATCGCCGCCTTCGACCACGCCACCGCCGGCCTGCCCGGTGCGCGCAGCCTGTGCAACTCCGCCGGCGTACTGGCCTGGCCCGCCGCACGCCGCGACTGGGCCCGGCCCGGCCTGCTGCTGTACGGCGCCGACCCCATCGCCCACGGCGCGCACGGCCTGCGTCCGGTCATGACTCTGCAGAGCCAGGTCTTCGCCACGCGGATGCTGCAACCGGGCGACGCCCTGGGCTACGGCGGCACCTTCACCGCCGAGCAGCCCTGCCGCGTCGGCCTGGTGGCCGTGGGTTATGCCGACGGCTACCCGCGCGGCGTCCCCACCGGCACCCCGGTCGCCATCGACGGCCAGCCGGCCCGCACCCTGGGCCGCGTCTCCATGGACATGCTCACCGTCGACCTGAGCCAGTTGCCCTCCACCGGCGTCGGCAGCCGGGTCGAACTGTGGGGCGCGCAGGTGCCCGTGGCCACCGTGGCGCAGGCGGCAGGCACCATCGCCTATGAGCTGCTGTGCCATGTGCGGCGCGTGCCGCTGGTGTATCGGGGCATGCCGGCGGCGCGGGATGCGGCCGAGGCGGCAGGGGTCGGCGTTTCTTAAAAAAAAAGTGCCATAAGCCCAGATAATACCTAGGCTATAAGCTATCTATTTGATAGCAAAATGTGCCGGACTCAATGCCAAGCCGAGCGCAGCAAAGGCCCGCGCGGCAGCCCGGGGTTCCCTCTGTGGGGTTCCCTTCTATTTGGTTCCTTTCTCTTGGCGAAACAGGAGAAAGCAACCGCGCCGTCGGGCGCGCATCCCGGCGCCCACCGCCTGCAAGGCCGCGAACGCAAGCGCCCCATCCCCTGCCGCCAAGCCTCCCCAGCAGCACCGAGCGCCACTGCAACAGCGTGGGCATCGCCGCCACCGCGCCTGTTGCCCCGCCCCGCAGCCGCCGGCGCCCGCTCAGACCCTGCGGTACCGCCCGGCGAGGTGCCGCAGCCAGCGCGCCCGCCACGCGAGCGTGAAGGCGACGGCGATGGCTGCCACGGAGATCAACACCATCCACACCACGCTGCCCAGGCCCGGGCCGTGGCCGCGCAGGCACAGCGCCAGCGCGGCCAGCAGCAGGATGCTGCCGCTGATGCGCAGCGCAGCGGTGCGCACGGGCACGTCGTCATGGGTGCCGAGTACCGCGCCGACGTGCCGCTGCTGCGACAGTGCCCAGAGCGCGAAGCCGGCATAGGCCAGCGCGGCGGCGAGCAGGGTGAGCAGGGCTTCACGCATGGGCGTGGCCCTCCTGCCCTGCGGCGGGCGTGCGCGGCGCGGGGCGGGGGATCGGGGTGCGGCCCAGGCGCCGTGCGGTGAACGCGGCGAGCGCTGCACCGAGCAGCAGCGCCAGGTCCATGCCGGCGACCGGCCAGTAGCCGTGCGCAATGCTTGTCCACAGATGGTCGCCGGTAGTGGCGCCGTTGAGCACGCAGGCCAGCACGGCCATGCCCGCGATGGCCCAGCACTGCTCGCGCCAGGCCTGCTTGTGCGCAGTGCCGCGGTGCCCGGCACAGCGGCCGGCGGCATGGGCGATGGCAAGGCACCAGACGATGAAGAAGGCGCGGGTTTCCCACTGCGCGCGCTCCAGGCCCCAGTGCTCGAATCCCAGCGGCAGCAGCCGGTTGGCGATGAAGAACGCGAGGGTGGCCAGGATCGGGCCGGTGATGCCGCCGATGCTCAGGGCCTCGACCAGTTGCACGCCCGCGAGCCCCTTGCGCGCATGGCTGGCGCGCCGCGCCTGGAGCCAGAACAGGTAGCCGGTGGCGATCATGACGCAGCCCGACAGGCCCGCGGCGAAGTAGAGCCAGCGCAGCAGCCAGTGGTCGAACGGGGTGATGTGAAAGCCGGCGAAGAAGTTCCAGACCGAGACCACGGGCGAGGCGTCGAAGCGGCCGATCAGCGCGCCGCTGCCGCCGTCGAAGGTGAGGGTGTCGATGTCCTTGCTGACGCTGTCGGTGGCCGAGGGCCGCACCACCACGTAGGGCCTGGCGCTGTGGGGGGCGTTGACGCGCACCGAGGCGACCTTCTGGGTTTTCCATATGGCTTCGGCCCGGGCGACGATGGCGTCGAGCGAGCCGAGCACGCCGGGCGCTTCGCTGCGCGGGCGGCGCACCTGGCCCAGCGCCTGTCTCTTATACACATCTGACGCTGCCGACGAAGAGAACCTAGTGGAGTTGTGGGTGGGGGGCGGGGGAGTGAGAGGGGGGGGGGGGGGGGGGGGGGGGGGGGGGGGGGGGGGGGGGGGGGGGGGGGGGGGGGGGGGGGGGGGGGGGGGGGGGGGGGGGGGGGGGGGG
>NZ_JAELTO010000196.1 GCF_016428875.1 Xylophilus sp. ASV27 | reverse complement strand
TGTTGCCACGTCTATCACTCCTGGTCTCCTGCTGCTCAACGAAGCAGCAGGTTAGGGTTAGTACGTGGGTCAGGTTTGGATGGAAATCCTGGGGGTTAGTGGGTCACTTCTGCGTGGAAATCAACATAGGCAGCTCAGAAATACGCATCGGGCGTCAAAGTCGTGTTTGTGGCGTTCACTGCCGGATAGGCAGCTCAGAAATGTCTGGGTCGCAGGCAAGACCTACAAGAAGTGTTCACTGCCGGATAGGCAGCTCAGAAAGGAAGGTCGCGTTTCGCGTGTCAGAACTTCAGTTCACTGCCGGACCGGCACCTCAGAAACGTAGAACGTCACGCTCCCCAGCACCTCGCCAGGTTCACTGTCGAATTGGCCGCTCCCCTCACCCCCCAAACAGATCCACTCCCCCACCCTGCGGCGGCGCTACGCCCAGGTGGCGATAGGCGGCCAGCGTGGCGATGCGGCCGCGCGGGGTGCGCTGCAGGTAGCCCTGCTGGATCAGGTAGGGCTCGATCACGTCCTCGATGGTGCCGGCTTCCTCGCCGATGCTGGCGGCGATGTTGTCCAGGCCCACGGGGCCGCCGTCGAAGCGGTGGATCACGGCCTCCAGCAGCTTGCGGTCCATCACGTCGAAGCCTTGCGGGTCGACGTCGAGCATGGCCAGCGCGCGGTTGGCGATGTCCTGGTCGATGCGGCCGTCGCCCTTGACGTCGGCGTAGTCGCGCACGCGGCGCAGCAGGCGGTTGGCGATGCGCGGGGTGCCGCGGCTGCGGCGGGCGATCTCGAAGCCGCCCGGCTCGTCGATCGGCGCCTTCAGCAGGCCGGCGCTGCGCTTGACGATGCGCGCCAGTTCCTCGGGCGTGTAGAACTCCAGCCGCGCGACGATGCCGAAGCGGTCGCGCAGCGGGTTGGTGAGCATGCCGGCGCGGGTGGTGGCGCCCACCAGGGTGAAGGGCTGCAGGTCGAGCTTGATGCTGCGCGCGGCCGGGCCTTCGCCGATCATGATGTCGATCTGGTAGTCCTCCAGCGCGGGGTAGAGGATTTCCTCGACGACCGGGCTCAGCCGGTGGATTTCGTCGATGAAGAGCACGTCGTTCTTCTCGAGGTTGGTCAGCAGCGCGGCCAGGTCCTTGGGCTTTTCCAGCACGGGGCCGCTGGTCTGGCGCAGGTTCACGCCCAGCTCGGCGGCGATGATGTGGCTGAGCGTGGTCTTGCCCAGGCCCGGCGGGCCGAACAGCAGCACGTGGTCCAGCGCCTCGCTGCGCTTGCGCGCCGCGCCGATGAAGATGTCGAGCTGCTCGCGCACCTTGGCCTGGCCGATGTACTCGTCGAGCAGCTTGGGGCGCAGCGCGCGCTCGATCGCCTCTTCCTGCGGCGAGGCGGGCGCGGCGGAGACCACGCGCCGGGCGGGGGCCGGCACGGGGGCGAAGTCGTCGGTCTGGATGGTCATGGCACGGGGCGGGCTACTCGGGGCAGCCGGCCACTATACATACCCAGGCCGGCGCGCCGGCACCCTTACTGCGCCGTCCAGGCGTAGTGGCTGACGCCCTCGTAGTTGAAGGTGGGATAGGTCTGGCGCACGTAGTCGCGCTCGCCCTGGCTGATGGTGTAGAAGTGCGTGGCCGAGGCGGTGTTGTAGAAGCGGTAGA
Source organism: Xylophilus sp. ASV27 (assembly GCF_016428875.1). Classification (GTDB taxonomy): domain Bacteria; phylum Pseudomonadota; class Gammaproteobacteria; order Burkholderiales; family Burkholderiaceae_C; genus Xylophilus. The sequence continues at coordinate 1,671 of NZ_JAELTO010000196.1, read as the reverse complement.
TGGCCTGCGCGCCGTTGCCCTCCCCCGTCTGTGCGTACCAGGCCGTGCCCTCGTACGAGTACTCGGGGTAAGTCGCCACCACATAGTCGCGCTCGCTGGCGGAGATGGTGAAGAAGTGCGCCCCGGTGCGGGTGTTGAAGAAGCGGTAGACCGGCGACAGCCCGGTACCGGTGCCGCCATAGGCATAGAACGCCGGGCCTTCGTAGCTGAAGGCCGGGTAGCTGGCGATGACGTAGTCCCGCTCGGCGGCGCTGGTGGTGTAGAAGTGCGAGCGCGTGCTGCCGTTGTAGAAGCGGTAGACCGGCGTGCGCGCGCCCGTGGCGGCCGCCGGCGCGGGGCTGAGCCACTTGCTCAGGGCCGCGTTGTAGGCGATGTCCAGGCGGCCGTAGATGTTCGAGCCGTTGGGCTGGGTGCAGCTGGCGCTGCCGCCGTAGAGCTGGCCCACCAGGTAGCGCTTGCCGCCGATGACAGAGAACAGGCCCGAGCCGCTGCTGCCCGACTCCGTGGTGCCCGAGGTCCAGAGGGCATTGAGGTAGTTGCCGGTCTGCGCGGTGGCGTTGACGCAGAAGAAGGTCTTGCCCGTGCCGCAGCTCAGGAACGACTGCAAGTAGCCGCTGGTGGATTTCTGCAGGTCGCCCAGCGGATGGTGCACGCTGACCGCCGAGGTATTGAGCGACTGCACGCCGGACGACCAGCCCGCGTACACGACGCCGGCCGGCGGCTGCGCATTGAGCCGCAGGAAGGAGGTGTCGGTATCGGCCGTGGCGTAGAGCAGCACGGCGCCGCCGGTCAGGGTGCGGTTGCTGGCGCTGACGCTGTTGCTGCGGCACGAGGCCGCGCGATAGAACCAACTGGTGGTCAGGGTCGAGGCACTCGACTGGGTCGAGATGCAGTGGTTGGCCGTGAGCAGGTAGGGAATGCCGCTGGCCGCGCTGTCGGCCACCAGCGTGCCGGTGCACAGGTAGCTGCCGCCGTCGCTGGAATCGACGAAGGTCAGCCGCGCGGTGGCATTGCTCTGGTCGTCGTTGCCGCTGGTGCAGGTGACGTCGATCTCACAGCTGCCTGACTGGCCGATCTTGGCCAGGTTCACGTCGCTGTCGGCGGCCGAGGCGTACAGGTGCGAGAGCCGCGGCACCGACAGATCCACGGCCGAGGTCTTGATGCCGGGGGGCAGCAGGATTTCGACGGTGGCTTCCTCGCCTGTGACGGCGGGTGCCCACCAGGTGCGGGCGGCGTTGCCGCTGTCCCCGGCGTCCAGGTTGCGCTGGATGGTGGCCAGGACTTCGCGGCCCGATACCTCGTGGGCGGTGTCGGCCTTCTGGGCGTAGATGCGCAGCACGGCGTCGGTGGGCAGCTGGCGCACCAGCAGGCCCAGTCGCAGCTCGACGGCACCGGGCGAGGTGAAGCTCAGCGCGGCCACCTGGCCACCGCCGGACGTGGCGCTCCAGCGCAGGCGGTTACGGGTGCCGGCGCTGTCGGCGGTCTCGGCCAGGTCGCGGCCCACGCCCTGTCTCTTATACACATCTGACGCTGCCGACGAAGAGAACCTAGTGGGGGGGGGGGGGGGGGGCGGGGGGGGGGGGGGGGGGGGGGGGGGGGGGGGGGGGGGGGGGGGGGGGGGGGGGGGGGGGGGGGGGGGGGGGGGGGGGGGGGGGGGGGGGGGGGGGGGGG
>NZ_JAELTO010000195.1 GCF_016428875.1 Xylophilus sp. ASV27 | reverse complement strand
GGGCTGGCCGGTATCGGAATTGGTGGCGCGCACCAGATCGCCACGCAAGCGCAGGTCCAGCGTCGAGCCTGCCGCCGCGCCCTGGGCGGGCGCTGCCGCGACACCGCCCGCGCCGAGCAGGCGCACCGTGCCGCTCGCCTCCAGCCCGTAGAAGCGCGCCCGCACGCCCTGGTAGCGGTACTCGGGCAGGGTGTCGTCCGTGCCGGAAGGCGGGTTGCGCTCGCCCTGCTCCGTCAGCACATCGCCGGTGGGGGTCAGGCCGATGTAGTTGGAAAAGCGCGTGGCATAGGCGTTGACCGAGAACTTGTGCGGCCCGCCCTTCCAGGCCGCGCCCAGATCGATGCCGGTGGATTTCTCCAGCCCCAGCGACGTGTCGCCGGTTTCCCAGGCCGCCGTGGCCACGTGCGGCCCGTTGGCGAACAGCTCGTAGTCCTTGGGCGCGCGCTGGGTATAGGCCAGGTTGGAGGTCAACTGCCACTGCGGCGTGAGATTGACCAGCGCCCCGAGCGCCGCGCTGTGCGGGTTGAAGTCGCGCGAGCCGACGAAGAACCGGTCCACGTCCGGGCTGCCGAAGGACTGCACCTTGACCTGCTCGGTACGCGCGCCGAAGGTCAGCTTGCCCCACGAGGTGCCGTACTCCTCGTAGGCGAACAGCGCGGTCGAACGCGTGTGGCTGGCGGGCGCGAAGGCCTCTTCGCCCTCGGCCGAGAAGCGCGAGGACTCCGCCTGCAGGCCGATCATGCCCTGCAGCGCGCCCCAGGGCTGGTGGCGGGCCTCGATGCGCAGGTCGTTGCCGTTGTTGCGGAAGGTGGTGCCGGCCACGCCGCCCTCGAATTCGGTGTGCTGGTAGTCGGTGTGGCCCAGGCGCGCCTTGAGGCTTTGCAGCGGCCCGGCGTTGACCCGCCATTCGCCCTCGACCGCATAGGTGTTGGAGCGCATGCCGATCTTCACGTCGTCCTCGGCCACCGTGCCGTAGTTGCTGCGGTAGGTGCCGGCCGAGGCGCCCAGGTAGCCGTGGTCGAAGAACATCGTGCCGCCCACCGCGCCGCCGTGGGTGGAACTGGCCGAATTGCAGATGCGCCGCGCCAGGCCGGGCGAGCCGGGTTTCTCGCAGGCCAGTTGCAGCGGCACGCGCACGTCGTCGGTGCGGCGGTCGAAGGCATCGACATGCAGCGCATAGCGGTCATTGCCGGCCTCGACCATCGCCGCACCGCTGCGCTCGCCGTTGCCGGTGGCCAGGCCGGCGTCCAGCTTGCCGGTGACGCCCTGCACCGGCTCGCGCGGGATGCGGTTGTCGATCACGTTGACCACGCCGCCCACGGCGCTGCCGCCATAGAGCAGCGCGCCCGGGCCGCGCAGCACCTCGATGCGTTCGGTGGTGAGTGCCTCGGTCGGCACGGCATGGTCGAAGCTCAGCGCCGAGGCATCGAGCGTGGCGCCGCCGTTCTGCAGGATGCGGATGCGGTCGCCGTCCTGGCCACGGATGATCGGGCGGCTGGCGTTGGGGCCGAAGTAGGTGCTGCTGACGCCAGGCTGGCCGTCCAGCGTCTCGCCGAGGGTGGTCCGGCTCTGGATCGTCAGATCCTCGCCCGAAAGCTGCTCGGCCGGCACCACCCGGTCGGCCGCGCCCAGCGGGTTGCCGGTGACGGTGACCTCCTTGAGCGTGGCGGTGGCGGCAGCCGCGGCGGTCTGGGCGTGGGCGATACCGGCCAGCGAAAGAATGGCGGCGCCGATGGCGCCGATGCGGAATGAGGGGTGCATGGCAATACTCGTTGAATCGGGAAGGGCCGCGCGGCGCGCGGCGGCGGGCCGGCCCGGGTCAGGCCCGGCCGGCTCGAAGCGGCGACCGCACAGGGCGCCGGAAGGATTCAGCGAGCGGACGGAGGGCCGCGCGCGTCGAAAAGCGCAGCCCAGCGGACGAGGAACTCGCCCTGCAGGAAGTCGAAGGTGGCGATCGGTACGGCAAAGGGCAGCACCGGCAGTGGCGCCGAATGCAGGACCTCGCCATGGCACAACTGGTCGTACAAACGGCAATCATCCTTGCCGGAATGGTCGCCGAACAGGCGCTTGGGCCACGCCGTCGCATCCATGTGCGCGAGCGGTCCGGCAGGTGCCGCCGCCGCGGTGCTCGACACGCTCTGGTATCCGGTGGGCGGGTGCGCCACCGCATGCAGGCTGCCCAGCAAGGGCGCCAGCGCCAGCATGGCCAGCAGCGCCCAGAACCAGGCGGCAGGCAGTCGGCGGACAGGAAGGCGGCGGGCGGTCATGGTGGGGCGGATCCCCGCTAAGGGATGAGCCGGGATTCTCACCGAAAAAATGCCCGCGCCTCAGTCCGGCTTCACCAAACGTGCAAAGGTCTTGCGGAACTTCTCCACCTTCGGGCCGACGACGAAAGCGCAGTAACCCTGCTCCGGGTGGTGCAGGAAGTAGTCCTGGTGGTAGTCCTCGGCTGGGTAGTAGTTGCGCAGCGGCTCCAGTTCGGTCACCAGCGCGGTACCCTCCCGCCGCAACTGCGCCATGACCTCCTCTGCGACCGCGGCCTGGGACGGGTCCGTGGTGTAGATGCCACTGCGGTACTGCGTGCCGACGTCGTTGCCCTGGCGGTTGAGCGTGGTCGGGTCATGCACCACGAAGAAGATCTCCAGGATCTCGCGCAGCGTGATGACCTCCGGATCGAAGATCAGCTTGACCACCTCCACATAGCCGGTACGGCCGGTGCAAACCTGCTCGTAGCTCGGGCGCGGCGTGTCGCCGTTGGCGTAGCCGCTCTCGACGTCGGTCACGCCCCGCACCCGGTCGAATACCGCCTCGGTGCACCAGAAGCAGCCGCCGCCCAGAACGATGGTCTCTTCAGAAGCCATGGAGTTTCCTTTCCTGCCGCCAGCAGCGGCTGTCAGAGCCGATGCTAAGCGCAAGCGTTGACGCCCGCCCGCGCTGCCCGTATATTACTAACCAGTCAGTCATTAAAAATGCCGCACCACCCCCACCCACCTTCTGTCGAGCAAGCGCCCAAGCGTGAGCGCCGCAAGGAAGCGCGCCCGGGAGAGCTGCTCGAAGCCGCGCTCGATGTCTTCGTGGAAAAAGGCTATGCCGCTGCCCGCGTCGATGAGGTGGCGGCCCGCGCCGGTGTTTCCAAGGGCACGCTGTTCCTGTACTTCCCCAGCAAGGAAGAGCTGTTCAAGGAGGTTATACGCAAGAACATCAGCGGCCTGTATGCCAACTGGTCGGCCGAGATCGACTGCTTCACCGATACCACCGCCGAGATGCTGGCCTATGCCCTGCAGGAATGGTGGAGGCTGGTCGGCAGCACCAAGATGGCCGGCATCTGCAAGCTCATGGAGGCCGAGGCCGGCAACTTCCCTGAGC
>NZ_JAELTO010000194.1 GCF_016428875.1 Xylophilus sp. ASV27 | reverse complement strand
GGGCGACCGCGCTTACCGTCGGGTGCGTACGGTCTGATCAGACTCACCAGAGCAGCCCACGGCACCACGCGTTCCATCTTCGCCAGGAACTCGCGCTTGCGCGTTCGCTTGGTCGTCAAATTCAGGCACAGGTCGGCTTGTTTCATCGCGTCGATTGTCCTCGCGCACTTGCACTGATCAGCACATCGCGGCGCGATTTACGCAGACATTCCTTAGCAAAGAACTGTGGCGACAGCTACAACCCCTGATCCCAGCCTTCGTGCCTTCTGTCAAAGGCGGTGCGCGCAAACTCGCAGTCAGCGATGAAGCTGCCCTCAACGGCATCTTGTTCGTGCTGCAAACAGGCATTCCATGGGAAGACCTTCCCCAATCCCTGGGCTACGGCAGCGGCATGACTTGCTGGCGGCGTCTGCGCGACTGGAATGCCGCTGGTGTCTGGGAGCAGCTGCACCAAGCCATGCTGACTCGCTTGCGTGAACATGACCAAATCGATTGGAGCCGGGCCAGCATTGATGGCTCCTCGGTACCAAGCCCCCGGGGGCCAGGAAACGGGCCCAAACCCCACGGACAGAGGCAAGCTCGGCTCCAAGCGGCACATCGTCGTAGATGCCAGAGGCATCCCGCTGGTGATCTTGGTCAGCAGCGCGAACCGGCACGACTCCAAGATGTTCGAGAGGTGCGTGGACGCGATTCCTGCGATTGCTGGCCTGCCAGGACGTCCCCGTAGAAGACCGGCAAAGCTGCACGCCGACAAAGGCTACGACTTCAAGCGATGCCGAGCCCACCTGAGGCAGCGGGGCATCATTGGCCGGATTGCCAGACGAGGCATTGAGAGCAGCGAGCGGCTGGGCAAACACCGGTGGGTGGTGGAGAGGACGCACAGCTGGTTTGCAGGCTTTGGCAAGCTGCGAATCCGCTTTGAACGATGACTGGATATCCACGAAGCGCTGCTGAAACTGGCCGCGGCGATCATCTGTGCGCGCTTCGTGGATCGGTGGTGTTAGCCACTCTAAGACATGGCGCAGGCATGTAATAAGATGTAATTCTTTTCTTACGTCAGCTTCCTTAGAGTGGATCCCAGTTCATCACCGATGCTGGTGCGGACTGTCTCATCAACCACTTTCTGGGAAAGCTGACATGGCAAAGAAATACTCGATCACCGTCAACAACCGGGCAAGCAACTCTGCTTACCTTATGGTGTTCCAGAACGATCCGACGCAATGGGCACCCAACGCCATGGCCGTGGCCTGGTTCGCAAAATACTCGAATCCGAAATCGCGCATCAAGTTCGAATGGGGAGTGGATACCGGCTTCTCGTGGGCCGAGACAGGTGAGCTGAAGCCGGGCATCCAGTTCTCTGCATCCGAAGTGTTCGACGCCTCCAACGGCCAAAACAAGATCACGCTGGACTACAACGGCGCCTACCTTTTCACGAATCCGGACAAAGGCCAGGACCCTTCGCGCTTCTACCTCGCCGAGTCCCCCAACATCCCGGTCGGCTCCAAGGCTGCCGTCGGTGTCACCATGTCCGGCAGCACCGTCTATGCCGTGCAGGCGCGTCCCAACCAGAACCTGACTTTCTCTCCGCACCCCAGCTACTACCTCGCATACGGCAACTACGAGGAAGGTGACGTGATCGACGTCAGCACGATCAACAACCCGCTTCTCCTGCCGTATCCCACGGGCGTCTATGCACTGACCACCACGCTGAATGCGGACGGCACCTGGACCAACCCGGTCACCCTGGCCCAGGCCAACGAGGAACGCCTGCTCCTGGCCGCCGCCTGACAGACCCTGCCATAGCTTTTCCGGCCCTGGAATCTTTCCGGGGCCGGAGCTGAAAGGAACTCGACATGTTCGATGTATGCGTGGGCAGCATCTGTGCGTTCGCGGGACAGCTCAACCCGGTATCGGGCGACGCCAACAACACCTGGAAAGACACCGCCTGCAGCAGCCAGAACTCTGCGGCAGCGCCTTTGCGCGGAGACGTTCCCACCACCTACGTCGAGGCCCAGGGCTGGATGCTCTGCGACGGGCGCTCGCTCAAGGCCGCAGCCTATCCGGAACTGTTTGCCGTACTCGGCTACCTGTATGGGGGAAGCGCCGACAGCTTCAACATCCCCGACTACCGAGGTCTGTTCCTGCGAGGCAACGACGCAGGTTCGGGCATGGACCCTGATGCCGCCAAGCGTCTGGACCCCGTCAGCGGCGACCCGCGCAACGGCGTGGGCAGCTACCAGTGCGATGCCCTGCAGGCCCACACCCATACCTACAAGGCTGTCGTGCTTGCAGCCGTATCGCAAAACGGCAATGCGGCCGGCCAGGCGTCCGGAGACCTGCAAACCTCGGAACCCGACAAGCCGGCCCGCACCACCACGGAAACACGGCCGAAGAACCTCTCTGTCAACTACATCATCAAATACCGCTGAGTACCCACCATGAACCGCCCCTACCGCCTTGTCCTGCTCTTCGCGGCGGCCGTCGCCCTGCTTGCCGGCTGCCAGACACAAAACCAGATGGCGCCCCCCACGGCCGAAGCGCCCGCACAAGCCCAACTGGGTGCTGATGCGGCCTGCGTGGTCACATCGGACGGGTACAAGCACATCTACGCTAGGCACTGCACGCCCTCCTCCGATGCCAGCCAGTTGCTGCCCAAATACTGCACCAATGCAGCAGCCGCACAGAAGTTTTGCCGCATGGTGCAAAACGCACCCAACCAGACACGCACGGCCCAACCCGATGGGCGCGTCCGCTACGATTCCAACCTTGGAATAATCGTTGGCACGGCAGGTGAGAAATGCGGCCGCCTCATCATCAATTCGCCGACTGACGGAACGGTCGTCACCGAATTTCCCGAGTTTGCTGGCGCACCGGGAAACTGCAAATGAGCTTGGACATGCGACGTGTATTGCTGGTGCCCGCGGGTGCGCGGCCTGTTGACCCCGGCCTGAACAGCCTCTCCATGGACGAACAGGTCTGGGAGAACGGTTACCCCCTCGTCGTCGGCAAGGCCCCGCACGGACTGCTGCAGGACTTCTGGCGGCACTACTACGGAGCGTCCGCAGAAATGTTTGTCGCCTCCGACCAACTGCTGGAACTGCACAGCGACATCATGGCCGCCATCCCCGCCTGCGTGGGCGAGATGCCGGTACTGCGCTTTCTCAACGACCTTGGAAGAATGTGCCTGCAGGCGCATGGGGACGGCAACGGTCTGCAGGTGATCGCGGACTAAGAGCGGCTAACACCACTTGGTCAGAAGCCCCCCGCAGAGCGTTATGCTCGCTGCCCTCATGGCAAGACGACCCGTTAGGGAATGTCTGCGTAAATCGCGCCGCGATGTGCTGATCAGTGCAAGTGCGCGAGGACAATCGACGCGATGAAACAAGCCGAGCTGGGCCTGAATTTGACGACCAAGCGAACGCGCAAGCGCGAGTTCC
>NZ_JAELTO010000193.1 GCF_016428875.1 Xylophilus sp. ASV27 | reverse complement strand
GCCCTGTTCGATGCGCACGTCGCCGCGCACGAAGTCGAAGGCGAAACCCTCGCTGAACACGTCGCGGAAGTCCAGCGTCAGCCGGCGCGGCAGCGACTGCAGCGACAGCACCCCGAGCAGCTTGGCCAGCCCCGGCTCGGCCTTGAGGAACTGGCCCGACTCGACGTTGAGGTTGAGCTGCCCGGCCATGGACGGGTAGTCAGGGCTCAAAGGCGAGCCGGTCCAGGCCACCCGGCCCTGCAGGCGGCCGGCGCCGCGGCGCACCACGTCGTGCATGCCGAAGCGCGCCAGCAGCGGCGCCGCGTCGCGGATGTCGAGCTGGAAGTCCATCACGGTGCGGTGCCGCGCGCCGCCGGCGGCGGCGCGGGCGGCGCGGCCCCAGTCGCCGGTGGCGGCAAAGGTGGCCTCGGGCATGGCCAGGTTGAGCTTGTTCAAATGCCACTCGCGGTCGCGGCCGTTGGCGGCGGTCCGGTGGACCGCGTCGATCTCCAGGCGTCCCAGGCGCCGGCCCTTGAGTTCGAAATCCTCCACCACGATGTCCAGCGCCGGCAGCACGCTCTCGCCGCCGCCGCTTCGGCCTTCATCCAGCAGGGTCTCGACCTCGCTGGCGGCACTCTCCGGCACCTTCAGCCGCGCCAGCCGCGCGAACACCCGCGCACCGCTGCCGGCCGCGGCCGGCCGGTATTCGGCATAGCCGCTGAGTTCGTCCGCATCGACGTTGGCGCGCCAGACCGCGCCCTCGCGCGAGCCGCCGAGCACCACCCTGTGCAGCGTGCGGCCCTCGACCGCCAGCGCATCGGCCTGGACGGCGAAGGTATCGGGCAGGTAGTCCGACGCGCCGCCCGGCCCCGCCGCCGGGCCGGCAACCGCAGACCCGGACGCTGCCGCAGGTGGGGGACTTGCGGCGGCCCCCGCCAGCACCGCCTCCCAGGCGTCGACGTCGAAGCGGCCCAGGCGCGCACTGGCGGCCACGCCCCGCCCAGGCAGGGGCGGCGGCTCGTCCGAGCCCAGACCGATGCCAATGCTGCCGCGCAACACGCGCGGCGCCCCGTCCGCCACGTCGCGCTCGTAGCGCAGCGCTGCCGCACCGCCCAGCTCCAGCACGACGCGGTCGCGTGCGGAGTCCCGCTCAGGCGCCAGCAGGCTGTTCTCGTAGCGCAGCGGCATTACTGCATCGGCGCTCTTGCCCAGCGGTGCGGGCAGGTCCAGGCCCAGGCCCTGCAGGCTGCTGGTCAGCAGGATCTCGGGCCGGCCCTCGCGCACGCCGATGGTGGCGCTGTAGGCGGTGGCGCCCGAGGCATGCGCGGCCAGGCGCGAGACGAAGCCCAGTTCCGCGGCCTCGCGCAGCCCGGCCGCGCTGACCGTGCCCTGCACCCGCATCGTCATGGGCGCAGCGGCGGCGCTGCGCATGCTGCCCTCGATACGCGCATCGCCTCCGAGCATGGACACCTGGACACCGCTGAGGCTGAAGCCCGCCTCCGTGAAGGCCACCGTGCCGCGCGCACGCGCCAGCAGCAGCGAGTCGGGCGTGAAGCGCAGGTCGTTGCCCGCCAGCAGCAGGCTGCCCTGTACGCGCGTGCGGTGCAGGTCGGCCAGCGGCAGCGACAAATCGAGCTTGAGTTCGGCCGGCCCGGTGGCGCTGGCGTGCTGCAGCGCGCCCTCGATCACGCCGCCGATGGGCGAGCCGTTGACGGCCGCCAGCATCGCGCCCAAGGGACCGCGGGTCGAAGCGGTGACGCCGACCACGCCATGCTCCAGATCGGGAATCCGTGCATCGGCCCGCAGCACCTGCAGTTCGGCCACCTTGCCAGGCAGCCCGAGGCGGCCGGTGGCGTTGCGGATCTCCATGCCCTTGCGCTCGAACACCAGCTCGGCGGCCAGCGGCGCCAGCACGGGCCAGGGCGCTTGCCCGGCAGGCTGGTGGCTGGCCGGCACATAGGCGAAGGTGGCGTCGCGGATCTGCGCGGCAATGCGGAAGTCGCCCTGGCGCGGATCGGTGAAGGGCATGTGCAGCAGGTCGCCGCGCACATGGAACTGCATGCCCGTGGCGCGGCCGGCCTGGACCGCGTCGCGCACGTAATGCCGCACGTCAGGCGCGATCACCTGTGGCAGGTAGCGGTGCACCCGCGCAGCGTCGGCGCGCTGCAGGCTGCCGGTCAGATCCAGTACGCCCGGGAACCGGGCCGCGCCCTCGCCGGCCGCGGTGTGCCAACTGCCCCGCGCCTCGCCGGCGGCGTCGGCGTTGGTGAAGCTCAGGCGCGGCACCTCCACCGCGATACGGCTGCCCGCGAGCGTCCAGCGCAGTTCCGCGCGCAGCGCGTCCACCGGCACCACGGGTTCTTCGAACACGCCGGGGAATTCCAGCGCGCCGCCATCGATGGCCAGTTGCGCGCTGCCGCCGGCCTGGCTGAGGTCGAAGTCCACGCTGGCGCCGCGCAGGCCCGGCGCGCCCGTGGGGGGATGCACATGGTGGCCCGGTACCGCCGGTGCAGGCGCCGTCGCCGGGGCCGGCAGCGCCTCCACGGCCAGCCCCACGGCGCGGCCCCGGACCTGGTAGCCGACGGGTGCGTCGACCTGACCCTCCCAGCGCGCCAGCAGGTTCTCGATCTGGCCGCGCGGCGCGCGCGCCGCCAGCGCCCGGCGCACCGGCTCGGCCAGCGGCAGCCGCTCGCCGATGTGGGCCAGCGCCGCCAGGTCGATGCGCTCGGCCTGCAGCTCGCCCTGCGCGGCGCGGCGCGGCCCGGCCGCGGTGTAGCGGAGTTCGGCATGGCCGGCGGGCCAGTGGGTGCCGTCGTCGGTATCGAACTGCAGTCCCTGCGCCGCCAGCGTGAAGCCGGCCTCGCTGTAGACCCCCGACAGACGGCCCTGCAGGCGGTGCAGCGACAGCGGCTCCAGCCCCGGGGCGGCGCGCACCTCCACCGTCTGCAGCGCCAGGTCGAGCACGCCGCCGGCAACGCTGCGCTGCCGCACGTCGGCCCAGGCGCGCAGCGCGCCCTGCCCGCTGGCAACGTCCACGCCGAAGCGCGACAGGTCGATGTGCTGGCGCAACTGCGACACGTCGACCTGGGTGAAGTCGGCATGGAGCTGGCCGACCCAGTCCTGCCAGCGGCCGTTGTGGCCGGCCAGCAGCGGCTGGCGAAAGCGGCCCATCACGCGAAAGCGCTCGCCCCAGCTTGCGGGGGGCGTGGCGTCCAGGCGCATCGCGTGGCGCCAGGGCCGGTTGCGCAGCACGATGTCCACCTGCGACAGCGCCAGCGGCTGCGCGCCGCGCTGCTCGTCGGTCCAGCGCACGGTGCCGTTCTGCACCACCACCTCGGTCTGCGAGAACAGCCAGTCGGCCGCAGCGCTGCCGTCGTCGGCGCCATCGGCGGAGATGGCAATGCCCGCGACGAGGATGCGGCCGTCGGCCGTGCGCCGCACGTCGAGCTCGGGCGCGCCGAGGTAGAGC
>NZ_JAELTO010000192.1 GCF_016428875.1 Xylophilus sp. ASV27 | reverse complement strand
TGCTGGACCGGCTGCGCGACTTCAGCGCGGTGGGCCTGCTCGCGGCGCTGGCCTTCGCGGTCATCGTGGGCGCCACCGCCATGATCAGCACCGTGGCCGCGGGCGGCTGGGTCAACAGCCTGAAGCCGGTCATGCCCGACTTCAACCGGCTCAACCCGCTGTCGGGCCTGGGCCGGCTGTTCAGCAAGGAGCAATTCGCCAACGTGGCCAAGCTGTGCCTGCTGACCGGCGTGCTGGCCTTCGTCTCCTGGAGCTACGTGCGCAGCAGCGTGCAGCGCGTCGCCAGCCTGGTGCTGCAGCCCTCCACGCTGGCGCTGCAGGACCTGGGCAACTGGCTGGTCTCGGGCGTGGCGCTGCTGCTGCTGGTGGTGTTCACGGCGGCCGTGGTGGATGTGCCGCTGCAGGCCTTCTTCCACCGCTCGCGGCTGAAGATGAGCCACGAGGAGGTCAAGCAGGAACACAAGAATTCCGAGGGCAGCCCCGAGGTCAAGGGCAAGATCCGCCAGCGCCAGCGCGAGGCGTCGCAGCGCCGCAGCATCGCCAATGTGCCCAAGGCCGATTTCGTGCTGATGAACCCGACCCACTACGCGGTCGCGCTGAAGTACGACGAGAAGACGATGGGCGCGCCGCAGGTGATCGCCAAGGGCGCGGACCTGCTGGCCATGCGCATCCGCGAGGTCGCCAAGTCGCACGACGTGCCGGTGCTGCAGTCGCCCATGCTGGCGCGCGCGCTGTACGCCCACGCCGAGCTGGACCAGCCCATCCCCTCGGCGCTGTACGCCGCCGTGGCGCAGGTGCTGGCCTATGTCTACCGCCTGAAGGCCGCGCTGCGCGGCCAGGGCGCCATGCCGGCGGCCGAGCCCCGTCCGGAGCCGCTGGTGCCGCCCGAGATGGACCCCCACAACAAGCCCCGGCACGGCGCCGCGGCCAGCCCGGCCGCGCCGGTGGACCCGCTCTCGCCAACCACAAGGATTGACCGATGAACGCCTCGCTCGGACAGGCCCGGCTCTGGCTCGGCAAGAACGCGACGATGCTGCAGGGCGTCGCCGCGCCGCTCTTCGTGGTCATGATTCTGGCCATGATGGTGCTGCCCATGCCGCCCTGGCTGCTGGACACCTTCTTCACGCTCAACATCGCGGTGGCGCTGATGGTGATGATGGTGGCGGCCTACATGGTCAAGCCGCTGGACTTCGTCGCCTTCCCGGCGGTGCTGCTGCTGACCACGCTGATGCGCCTGTCGCTCAACGTCGCCTCGACGCGGGTGGTGCTGCTGGAGGGCCACACCGGCCCGGGCGCGGCCGGCGCGGTGATCGAGGCCTTCGGGCACTTCCTGATCGGCGGCAACTTCGCCGTCGGGCTGATCGTGTTCTCCATCCTGGTGGTGATCAACTTCATCGTCGTGACCAAGGGCGCAGAACGCATCGCCGAGGTCTCGGCCCGCTTCACGCTGGACGCGATGCCGGGCAAGCAGATGGCGGTGGACGCCGACCTGAACGCGGGCCTGATCGACGAGGCCACGGCCCGCAAGCGCCGCGCCGAGGTGGGAGAGGAGGCCAACTTCTTCGGCGCCATGGACGGCGCCAGCAAGTTCGTGCGCGGCGACGCCATCGCCGGCATCCTGATCCTGCTGATCAACATCGTCGGCGGCTTCGCCATCGGCGTGCTGCAGCACGACCTGTCGGCCAGCCAGGCGGCCAGCAGCTACATCCTGCTGGCCATCGGCGATGCGCTGGTGGCGCAGATCCCGGGCCTGCTGATCTCGGTCGCCGCGGCCATGGTGATCTCGCGCGTGGGCAAGGAGCAGGACGTGGGCGGCCAGATCCTGGGCCAGCTCTTCAATTCACCCAAGGTGCTGGGGCTGACCGCGGGCATCCTGATCCTGCTCGGCCTGATCCCGGGCATGCCGCACGCGGTGTTCCTGGTGGTGGGCAGCGTCTTCGGCTACCTGGCCTGGCGCCTGTACAAGCGGCCGCCGCCGGCCGACCCGGCCGCCGCCGCCGCGGCCACGGCACTGCCCGACGGCGAGGCCACCTGGGACGACCTGCAGCCGGTGGACCTGCTGGGCCTGGAGCTGGGCTACCGCCTGATCGCGCTGGTGGACAAGACCCGCCAGGGCGACCTGCTCACGCGCATCAAGGGCGTGCGCCGCAAGTTCGCGCAGGAGGTGGGCTTCCTGCCGCCGCCGGTGCACGTGCGCGACAACCTCGAACTCAAGCCCAGCGCCTACCGCATCACCCTGCGCGGCGTGGTGGTGGGCGAAGGCGAAGCCTTCCCCGGCATGTACCTGGCGATCAACCCGGGCGGCATCACCACGCCGCTGATCGGCACGGCCACGACCGACCCGGCCTTCGGCCTGCCGGCGCACTGGATCGACGAACGGCAGAAGGAAGCGGCGCAAATGGCAGGCTTTACCGTGGTTGATTCCGAAACCGTGATGGCCACCCATTTGTCACACTTGATGCAAGTGCAGGCCGCCAAGCTGCTGAGCCGCACCGAAACCCAGCAACTGGTCGAGCACGTCGCCAAGCTGGCTCCGAAACTGATCGAGGAAGTCGTTCCCAAAATGGTGCCGATCGCCGTCTTCCAGAAAGTCCTCCAGCTGCTGCTGGACGAGTCGGTGCACATCCGCGACATCCGCACCATCGTCGAAACGCTGGCCGAGTACGCCGGCAGCATCACCGACCCGGCCGAACTGGCGCGCCGCGTGCGCGTGGCGCTGGCGCCGGCCATCGTGCAGCAGATCTACGGCCCGACGCGCGAACTGGCGGTGATCGCCATCGAGCCCGGCCTGGAGCGCCTGCTTGTGCAGGCACTGGGCGGCGCCAGCGGCCCGGCGCTGGACCCGGGCGTGGCCGACGTGCTCACCCGTTCGGCCGCCGAGGTGGCGCTCAAGCAGGAGGAAATGGGCCTGCCCGCCTGCCTGCTGGTGCCCGACGTCATCCGCAGCGCCGTCGCCCGCCTGGTGCGGCGCGTGGCGCCCCGCCTGCAGGTGCTCGCCCACAGCGAGATCCCTGAAACCCACACCATCCGCATCGGTCCGATCCTCCGAGGTGCCTCAGCATGAACATCCAACGCTTCCACGCCGCCACCGCGCGCGAGGCCCTGGCCAAGGCGCGCGCCGCCTTCGGCGAAGGCACGCTGATCCTGTCGAACCGCCCCGTCGCCAACGGCGTCGAGGTGGTGGCGACCGCCGAGGAATCGCTGGCCGCGCTCGACAGCCACGCCCCGGCGCCAGCCCCTTCGCCGCTGCAGGGCCGCGCCGCCGCCCAGTTGGACGCGCCGCGCGCCGTCCCGGCCCGCGCCGCCGTCCAGCAGCCCCAGCCGCGCAGCCTTGCGGCGCGGCCCGCGGCCACGCCGCGCAACCCGGTGCAGGAAGACACCGAGCAGTTGGCGATGAGCACCCTCTCGTTCCAGGACTACGTGCGCGAGCGCATGCTGCGCCGCCGGCACGAAGCGCTCTCCGGCCAGGCCGAGGGCCTGCGCGCCGACGAGGCGCTGGCCGACCCCGAGCCTGTCTCTTATACACATCTAAAAGGGGGGGGGGGGGGGGGGGGGGGGGGGGGGGGGGGGGGGGGGGGGGGGGGGG
>NZ_JAELTO010000191.1 GCF_016428875.1 Xylophilus sp. ASV27 | reverse complement strand
GCGCTGGGTCATGCGGTCGAGCATGCCGACGGCGCCGTTGACCTGCGCAATGCCCACGCTCTGCTCGGTGGCGGCCGCCGTGATGTCGCCGGCCATCTCGGTCACGCGCCGCACCGAGCGCAGGATGTCTTCCATGGTGCCGCCGGCGGTGCCCGCCAGCTTCGCGCCGGAGGCCGACTGCTGCACCGAGGCGCCGATCAGCGCCTTGATCTCGCCGGCCGCCTTGGCGCTGCGCTGCGCCAGGTTGCGCACCTCGCCCGCCACCACGGCAAAGCCCCGGCCCTGCTCGCCCGCGCGCGCGGCCTCCACCGCGGCGTTGAGCGCCAGCAGGTTGGTCTGGAAGGCAATGCCGTCGATGACGCCGGTGATCTCGGCGATGCGGCGGCTGCCGGCGTCGATCTCGGACATGGTGCGCACCACCTGCTGCACCAGGGCCTCGCCCTGCTGCGCGATGTCGGACGTGGCGGTGGCCAGCGCGCTGGCGCGCTGCGCGCTGCCGGCCGTCTGCTCGACCGTGCCGGTGAGCTGCTCCATGGCCGAGGCGGTCTGCTGCAGGCTGCTGGAGGCCTGCTCGGTGCGCTGCGAAAGGTCCTGGTTGCCCGCGGCGATCTGGGCACTGGCCACGGCGATGGTGTCGGTGCTCTGCCGCACCTGGCGCACCATGCCGGCCAGCGCGGCGTTCATGCCCTGCAGCGAGCGCAGCAGCGCGCCGAACTCATCCTCGCGCCGCACTTCCAGCTCCGTGCTCAGGTCGCCCGCGGCAATGCGCGCGGCCAGCGCGTTGGCCTCCGCCAGCGGCCGCAGGATGCTGCGGATCAGCGCCGCGGCGGCCAGCACCAGGCCCAGCAGCATCAGCAGCGCGCCGCCGGCCAGCGTGCGCGCGGCGCCGGTGCGCTCGGCGGCAAGGTACTGCTGCAGCTGCGTGCTCGCCTCCTCCTGCATGCGAACGAAATCGTTCAGGCTCCTCAGGTAGAGCGCCACCGCCGGCTGGTACTGGCTGCGGAACAGCTCCAGCGCCTTGTTCTGCTGGCCGATGTCCTTGAACCTGTCCGCGCTGGCGCGCAGCTCGGCCACTTGGCGCTGGCCCTCCTCGATGCGCGCGATCTGCGCCAGATCTTCCTGCGGCAGGCCCATGGCTTGCAGTTGCGCGCGCACCCGGGCGATCTGCGCATCGGTGTGCGCCACCGCCTCCTTGAAGGCCTCGCCGATCTCCGGCTCGCTGCTGAGGATGGTGGCCTCGGCGCGCGCCGCGTTGGCCAGGGTCAGGCCCTGCCAGCGGCTGGCGGCCTGGATGCGCTCGATCCGCTCGGCCAGGGCGGCCGCCCCGCGCGCCTGCACCCGGGGTGCATGGACCGTGGTGAGGGCCACCAGGGACAGTTGGAACAGCACGATGCAGGCCACGGCAAGCCACAGCTTGGTGGCCAGACGCAGGGACGGAAGTCGCATGGGATGGTCACGGGTTGGGGAACATGCGCGCAGTCTGGCCGCGCTGCAAGACAGCTTTGTGAAAGCGCGCCGCTGCGCGCTGCGGCCGCATGTGCGCCTCGCTAAAATCGCCCCGGACGCACCCTGCGTTCCAGCGGCTCCACCGCTGCCCACAACAACGATTTTTCTACTTCACAACACCATGGCAACTGCAAAGAAGACCGTCAAAGCCGTCAAGGCACCCGTCGCCAAGAAGGCCGTCAAGGCCGCCGCCCCCGCCGCCAAGCCCCGTGCCGCAAAGGCCCCTGCCGCCAGCCTCAAGCCCGTGAAGAGCAGCTTCACCAAAGCCAGCCTGATCTCGCACCTGGCCGAACATGCCGCCGTCGAGCTGAAGTCCGTGAAGGCCGTGCTCGCCTCGCTGGAGGCCACCATCCTCGGCGCGGTCCACAAGAAGGGCGCACGCGAGTTCACGCTGCCCGGCCTGCTGAAGATCGGCGTGCAACAGGTCCCCGCCAAGAAGAAGCGCATCGGCAAGGACCCGTTCACCGGCGTCGAGCGCGAGTTCGCGGCCAAGCCCGCCACCGTGCGCATCAAGGCCCGCGCCCTGAAGAAGCTCAAGGACGCGGCGCTGTAAGCAGCCTTCGTTCACCGCGGCGCAGGCACGGCCGCCGCGGCCGGCGCGGCAGCCGCTGCGCCTTCTCCCAGCGACGAATGCCGCGGCGCCGTGCCTTTGCACCGATAGGCAAGCCACGCGCGCCCACATCCCCATCGGCGGCATCCTGGCCGCGGCAGACGCCCCGCGCGGAACCTTCGTCGGCACGCGCACCGCCCATGTGCCCGCCCCGCCCGACGACAAGCATCACGCCGTGAGGCAGGCCAACGCGCCGCGCCGCCGCCGCGCCCGCACAGCGCCGCCGTATGCGGTGCTTGCGCTCGACGATCAACTCCCCTTGCCTCCTCCCGATGCGCCCGGCCCCATGCGCGCATCGCTCGCAGACACGGTCGCGACGCGCCTTGACCGTGCTCTGAACCCAATGTACGGAACACGAGCCCCATAGCCATTGCTCCCCGTTTTCGGCCGCATCAGACTGGCCGCCAGGCAAGCGGGAGAGCCACCTGCGGTCAGCAGGGCGGCTCCCGCGAGCCACCACAAAAGCAAAGGGGACATGTGAACAAAAGAGGCCTTCTACTGGCGACGCTCGCCATCGCCGCGCTCGGCAGCCTGCCGCTCGCGCACGCGCAAAGCTACCCGAGCCGCCCGATCCGCATCGTCGTTCACTCCTCCGCGGGAGCCCTGCTGGACGTCACGACGCGTGTCGTCGCGCAGGAGATGTCCAGGGACCTGGGCCAGCCGGTCTTCGTCGAGAACCGGCCCGGCGCCGACGGCCTGCTGGGCATACGCGCGGTCAAGGCCGCGGCCGCCGATGGCTACACGCTGCTGGCCGCTGCCAATACGGTCGCGCAGCTGCCGGCCTTCAGGAAGGAGCCGGGCTACGAACTCGACAAGGACTTCGTGGGCATCGGCATGATGAACCGCGCGCCCTTCCTGCTCGTCGGCGCTCCGAGCCAGCCGAGCAGGACGCTGGCGGAACTCATCGCCAACGCCAAGGCGCACCCCGGCCAGTTGATCATGGCGCACGCAGGCAAGGGCACCAGCGTGCACATGGCCTCGGCGCTGTTCCTGCACCAGAGCGGCACGCAGTTCCTCGACGTCCCCTACAAGGGCGCGGCGGCAGCCCTGCCCGACGTCGTGGGCGGCCGCGCCAACGTCATGTTCGATGGCGCCAATTCCTCCGGCCCGCTGGTCCAGGAAGGCAAGCTGCGGGCCTACGGCATCACCTCCACCGCGCGCTCGCCGGCCTTCCCGGACATTCCGACACTGGCCGAGCAGGGGTTGCCGAACTACAGCTTCTACGTGTACCTAGGCCTGCTCGCGCCCGCCAACGTGCCCAAGGAGGCGGTGGCGCGCCTGGCTGCGGCCCTGCGTACCGCGCTGGCCAGCGAGACCGTCAAGCAGCGTTTTCGAAACGACGCCGCCGAGGCGGGCGCCATGAGCCCGGAGGAATTCACCCGATTCCTGAAGGAAGACGCCGCGCGCACGGTGAAGGTCGTGAACGACCTTGGCTATGCCAAGGAGTGATCTGCCTTCGACTCTCTTTCCATGACAGCCATTCCCAACCCTGAAGAGGAGACATCCCCGTGAAGAAGCCCATCGCGCTGGCCGCAGCCAGCCTCGCCGGCCTGGCAC
>NZ_JAELTO010000190.1 GCF_016428875.1 Xylophilus sp. ASV27 | reverse complement strand
CCCCCCCCCCCCCCCCCCCCCCCCCCCCCCCCCCCCCCCCCCCCCCCCCCCCCCCCCCCCCCCCCCCCCCCCCCCCCCCCCCCCCCCCCCCCCCCCCCCCCCCCCCCCCCCCCCCCCCCCCCCCTTACCCACCCCCCCCCCCCCCACACCACCACTAGGTTCTCTTCGTCGGCAGCGTCAGATGTGTATAAGAGACAGCTGCTGGGCGGCAGCGCGGCGGCGCTGCTGGCCGCCACCGGCAGCGGCCTCTGGTTCGAGCGGCGCGCGCCGCTCATGGCCTGGTCCGCCGATCTGCGCACCGGCACGGCCGAGCGCCGGCGCTTCGTGCTGGAGGACGGCAGCGAACTGCTGCTCAACGCCCGCTCGGCCGCGGACCTGGATTTCAGCCCCACGCAGCGCCGGGTGCGGCTGCGCGGCGGCGCCCTGATCGCCCAGGTGGCGCCGGATGCGCGGCGGCCCTTCCTCGTGCAGAGCGCCGAAGGCACGGTGCGCGCGCTGGGCACGCGCTTCATGGTGCAGCAGGACGCCGGCCGCACGCTGGTGTCGGTGCTGGAGCACAGCGTGCGCCTGAGCACGCAGCGCACGGGCGCACGCCTGGACCTGCGGGAAGGCGCCAGCGCCTGGATGCAGGCCGAGGGCATCACGCAGCGCCCCGCCGCCCGTGCCGACGCGAGCGCATGGTCCGCCGGCCTGCTGGAGGTGCACGACCGGCCGCTGGCCGAGGTGCTGGACGCCCTGCGCCCCTACACGCCGGCGCTGCTGCGCGCCAGCGCGGCGGCCGCGCGCATCGGCGTCTACGGCGTGTTTCCGTTGGACCGGCCGATGCAGGTGCTGCAGGACCTGGCGGACACGCTGCCGCTGCGTGTGCGGCATTGGGGCGACTGGCTGGTGTTCGTCGACACGCCCGGCACCTGAGGGCCTTGCCGCCCGGCAGCGGCTGACGGGTTTTTCCCCCTCGCGGGTCATACGGGGTTGAACACCCCGATCCACCAGAACCGACGAGGAAGTCCGACGTGACGCAGCCATCCCTTGCCTCCTTCCGCCCCCGGCCAGCCGCGCTGGCGCTGGCCGCCCTGCTCGCCTGCGGTGCCGCGCTGGCGCAGACGGCCGCCACCGCCCCGGCCGCGGCCGGCACCGATGCCGCGATGGAGTGGAACCTGCCGGCCGACGCGCTCGGCGTGGTGCTGGCGCGCATCGCACGCCAGGGCGGGCGCGCCATCAGCGCGGCTCCCGCGCTGGTGGCCGGCCGGCAATCCGGGGCCGTGCAAGGCCGTTTCACCGTGACCCAGGCCGCGCAGCAGGCGCTGGCCGGCAGCGGGCTGGCGCTGGCGCAGACGCCCAGCGGCACCCTGACCGTCGTCGCCTCCGGCGGCAGCGCAGCGACCGCGCCGGTGGCCGCCGCCACGCTGGCAGAGGTGCGCGTCACGGCGCAGGCCGAGCCATCGGGCGCCACGGAGGGCACGGGCGCCTACACCAGCCAGGCGCCCACCGGCATGGCCACCGGGCTGGGTCTGGGCCTGAAGGACACGCCGCAGTCGATCAGCGTCATGACCCAGCAGCGCATGGAGGACGAGAACCTCACGAGCATCAGCCAGGTGCTCGCGCGCACGCCGGGCATCGCCACCGCCGCGCTCGGCACCGAGCGCTCCAACGCCAATGCGCGCGGCTATGCGATCACCAACTACCAGGTCGACGGCGTCAGCACGCACACCGAGTTCCTGGGCCTGGATGCGCTGCCCTCGCAGAGCATCGCCGACATGGCTCTGTACGACCGCATCGAGGTGCTGCGCGGCGCCTCGGGCCTGACCACGGGCGCGGGCGATCCGTCGGGCATCGTCAACATGGTGCGCAAGAAGCCGACCCGCAGCTTCCAGGGAACGGCCGAGGCGGGCATCGGCTCGTGGGGCAACCGGCGCGGCGTGATCGACCTGTCGTCGCCGCTCAACGCCGCGGGCAGCGTGCGCGGCCGGCTGGTGGCGGTGCACCAGGAGGGCGACAGCTACATCGACGACTACGGCAAGAAGAAGGACGTGCTCTACGGCGTGGTCGAGGCCGACCTGACCCGTTCGCTCAAGCTCACCGCCGGCATCGACCACCAGGAAAGCCGCTCGCGCGGATCGTTCGCCTACCTGGGCTACCCGCTGTTCAACAGCGACGCCGAGCAGACCGATTTCCCGGTGTCCTTCAGCGGCGCGAGCCGCAGCAACCGCTTCACCACCCACTCCAGCAACGGCTTCCTAGCGCTGGAGCAGACGCTTGCCCACGGCTGGACGCTCAAGGTCTCGGCCAACCACCTGCGCTCGCGGCAGCGCGAGGACGCCACCTACCTGGCCGTCAACGGCGCGCCGTTCGACAAGGCCACGGGCGACGGGCTCACGCTCAACAGCGAGCGGCGCGACTACCGGCTGCGCAGCAACACGGTGGACATCAAGCTGCGCGGGCCCTTCACCCTGTTCGGCCGGCAGCACGAGGCCGTGGCCGGCTTCGACTACAACGACTTCCAGAGCCTGACCTACGGCAGCTTCGACACCACCGGGCTCGATGGCGCGCCGGTCAACATCTACCGCTGGGACCGCAGCGGCAGCCCGGTGTTCGGCGAGCGCTTCGTCACCTTCGACAGCACGCGGCGCCAGAAGAGCGCGTATGCCGCCGGGCGCTTCCAACTGGCCGAGCGGCTCAAGCTGATCGCCGGCGGCAGGCTCATGAACTACGGCAGCGACTACGTCACGAGCACCACCGCGGGCTACCACGGCAGCTCGCCCTCCTCCGAGCGCCGCGTGCTCACGCCCTACGGCGGCCTGGTGTACGCGCTGAGCGAGGTCCACACCGTCTACGCGAGCTTTGCCACCATCTACAACCCGCAAAGCTCGCTCGACCGCAACGGCGCCTACCTCGATCCGCAGGAGGGCAACACCTACGAGGCCGGCGTGAAGAGCGGCTTCCTCGGCGGCCGCGTGAGCACCGCCGCGTCGCTCTACCAGATCCGGCAGGACAACCTGGCGGAGCCGGACCCGGGCCATTTCGTCCCAGGCACCACCAACACCGCCTCGCGCGCGGTCAAGGGCGCACGCACGCAGGGCGTGGACCTGGAAATCAACGGAGCGCTGGCGCGCGGCTGGAATCTGGCGGCCTCGTACAACTACAGCGCCTCCCGGGACGCGAGCGGACAGCGCATCAACACCACCTTCCCGCGCCAGATGGCCCGCGTCTGGACCACCTACCGGCTGCCGGGCGACTGGCGCCGGCTCACGCTGGGCGGCGGCGTGGACTGGAACAGCGGCATCTCCTACACCGCCGAGATCTGGCAGATCGAGCGCACCGGCACCGCGCGCCAGGGCGCCTATGCGCTTGCCAGCCTGATGGCGCGCTACGACTTCACCGACCAGCTCTCGGCCACCCTCAACGTGCAGAACCTGTTCGACCGCAAGTACATCGCCTCCATGTCGGGCTGGTGGTACTCGGGCATGTACGGCGCGCCGCGCAACCTGCAGGTGACCGCCCGCTACAAGTTCTGACACGGCGCTTGCGGTACAACCGCAGGCATGAAAGCCAAGTCGTTCCAGGACCTGCTGCCGCTGCGCCGCGCGCTGGCCGAGGCCGCCGCGCGCGAGGCCCGGGCGCAGCGCGAGCGGCTGCAGGCCGCGCGGCTGTCTCTTATACACATCTAAAAAGGGGGGGGGGGGGGGGGGGGGGGGGGGGGGGGGGGGGGGGGGGGGGGGGGGG
>NZ_JAELTO010000018.1 GCF_016428875.1 Xylophilus sp. ASV27 | reverse complement strand
GCAGCACGCCGGAGCAGACCGCGAAGATGCTGGAGGCCTACCGCGCGCAGTGGACGCCGGTGATCCGGGCTTCGGGCATCAAGCTCTAAGCAAGAGCCATTTCAAGGTCTTTGAGATACCCCTGGGCTGGGTGCGTTGCGGGCGTCGGGAGCCGGGACGTGCGCCCGGCGGCGCAGGACCTTTTCTCTTGTCTCGCCTGTATGGGCCGGAGACACTGTACTGGAGCAGCTATGAAGATCGTGTGCATCGGCGGTGGCCCCACCGACCTGCACTTTGCGTTGCTGAAGAAGGTGGACGCTGGACACCAGATCGCCGTGGCCGAGCGCAACAAGCCCTACGACACCTTCGGTTGGGCCGTAGTGTCCTCCGACGCGACCAGAGACACCATGCGCCAGCGGAAGCGCGAGACGGCTGCCGATTCTTGAAGAAAACCGGCTGTAGCCCAGGTATATTCTGGGCTCTTAGCTATTTATTTGATAGCTGAACCGGCCCCCGCATGGCCGCTGGCCGGGGCCGGCATTGGCCGTCGGCCGCTGGGCCAGGGGTCCGCGCTCCGGGGGAGCGCGGTGCGTAAGATCGAAGCGGCTCCTTCATAGGCAGCGGGCGGCAGGCCGCCCGCTGCCGTCCTTTCCGCGGCTCATCATGTCTCGTGCTCCATCGCTTCCGGCCGTCCGGCCTGCATCCGCCAATGGCCTGGAGGGCCACCTGCGCCACGAGCGCGAACCGGCCCTCGACGGGGTGCGGGGCTGGGCCGCCGCCATGGTGTTCTGGTCCCACTCCGCCGGGTTTCACGTGTGGGGCGGCACCGGTTTCTGGCTGTTTTTCATCCTCAGCGGCTTCCTGCTCTTTCGGCCCTTCGTCAGGAGCGGCTACCGCCTGGAGGGGCGCGGCCTGATCGGATACGGCGTCCGTCGCCTGCTGCGCATCTGGCCGCTGCTGCTGGTGGCGGTTCCCCTCTACGCCATGGCCGTTCCCGAGTTTGGGGGATGGCGCAGCGCGCTGGCGCACAGTGTGCTGATCCAGGCCGACATGCATTTCTGGACGGTGAAGCAGGAACTGCTGTTCTACGCCGTCCTCCCGCTGTTCGTCGTGCTCTGCCGCATCGCCCCCCGCCATGCCTTCGGGGTGCTGGTCGCATGCGGGGTCGGCGGCTATGTCTTGTTCGACGTCGTGCAGATCGTGTCGATTCCGTGGCAGGGCCTCGGCCTGAAGTTGCGCATCGTGCCCTTCATCATCGGCATGGCGCTCGCTGCCGGCCTCCATCGTGTCGGGCCCCGCGCAGGCAGAGCCCTGTTCTGGGCCGGCGCCATCGGGCTGTGGGCGCTGAGTTCATCGGTGCTGTTCAGCCTCTTCCATCGGGACCCCGGCTACTTCGAGTGGGAGCACCCCTATCTGCTGTGGCCTTTTCTGGCCGCCGCCATGGCCGGTGCCTATGCCGCGCCCAGCGCGCTGGTGACGCATCCGGTGGTGCGGCAGATCGGGGTGTGGGGCTATGGCATCTACATCTGGCATTTCGGCGTCCTCCTGGTCCTGAAATCCCGCATGGACGCGCCGCTCTGGGCGACCACGCTGCTCGCGGCGGCGGTGACCCTGGTGCTGGCGGCCGCGTCGTACCGATGGATCGAGGCGCCGGCGATTGCCTGGGGCCAGCGGCTGACGCGCCGGCTGCGGGGCGCGTGAGCGCACACAGGCTCACCCGCGGGCCGGGCGTGGCGAAATCCCCACGCCGGGCGGGCCGCGCGTACGGCTGTCATCGAAGCTCCGCACAATTTTCCGGAGCCACTGCCTTTTTCCATGCGCCCACTTCTCGTCCTCAGCGTCAGCGCCGGCAACGGCCACGTGCGCGCCGCGCAGGCGCTGTGCGCGGCGGCGCAGGCGCGGCAGCCGGCGTGCGCGGCGGTGCACGTCGATGCCATGGCGCACATGGCGGCGGGCTTTCGCAAGGTCTACACCGACTGGTACCTGCAACTGGTCCAGCGCGCGCCGGACCTGTGGTCCTACCTGCACCAGAAGAGCGACAGCACGCCGCACAGCGCCGCCTCGCAGCGCCTGCGCCGCGGCATCGAGCGCGCCAGCGCCGGCGCGCTGCTGCGCGAGGTGCGGCGCGTCGGGCCGGCGGCCATCGTCTGCACCCACTTCCTGCCGGCCGAGCTGCTGATGCGCGAGCGCAACCGCGGCCGGCTCGGGTGCCCGGTGTGGCTGCAGGTGACCGACTACGACCTGCACAACATGTGGATCGTGCCGGGCCTGCAGGGCTACTTCGCGGCGACGCAGGAGGTCGCCTTCCGCATGCGCGAGCGTGGGCTGGACGCCCTGCGGCTGCACGTCACCGGCATCCCGGTGATGCCTGGTTTCTCGCGCCCCGAGGCGCCCGCGCTCTTGCGCGCGGCGCAGGTGGCGCACCTGGGGCTGGACCCGGCGCGCAAGGTGGTGCTGATCGCCTCCGGCGGCGCGGGCATGGGCGACCTGCCGGCGATGGCGGCGCGCGCGCTGGCGCTGCAGGGGCCGGGCTGCGACTTCCAGGTGGTCGCCGTGGCCGGGCGCAACGCCGCCGCGCTGGCGTCGCTGCAGGCGCTGGCGCCGCGCCATGCCGGGCGCCTGAGGGCCATCGGCTTCACGCATGAGATGGACCGGCTCATGGCCGCCGCCGACCTGGTGGTGACCAAGCCGGGCGGGCTCACCATCTCCGAATGCCTGGCGCTGGGCAAGCCTATGCTGCTGGTGTCGCCGATCCCGGGCCAGGAAGAACACAACGCCGGCTTTCTGCTGGAAGAAGGAGCGGCCTGGCTGGCCTACGACATGATCGGACTGGGCTACAAGCTCGCGCGCCTCATGGCCGCGCCCGACACCCTGGAGCGCATGGCGCAACGCAGCCGCGCGCTGGGCCGGCCCGACGCCGCGCAGCAGGTGCTGGACCGCGTGCAGGGCCGCGCATGAACGCGCCACCCCGCAGTCCGTGGCGCACCGCGGGCTACCTCGCCTGGGTGCTGGTGATGGCCTTCTTCTTCGCCAACGCCGAAATCCAGATCGAGGGCGGCGCCGGCTGGGCCACCAGCCTGCCGACCTGGCGCATCGAGCACCACTGGCTGCTCGACCTGTTCTGGGGCGGGCGCGCCATGACCGGCTACCACGCCTGGGTGTTCTCCTTCATGCTGCTGGTGTTCTTCTCGCCGCTGGCCTTCTCCGGGCGCTGGAGCTGGCGCGACGCCGGCCTGGCGCTGGCCGGGCTGGCGGTGTTCTGGATCGCCGAGGATTTCCTCTGGTTCATGCTCAACCCCGCCTGGGGCTGGAGCCGCTTCGATCCGGCGCTGGCCACCTGGCACAGGCACTGGCTGTTCGGCGCGCCGGTCGACTACTGGGTGGGGCTGGCGGGCAGCGCGCTGATCCTGTACGAGCGGCACCGCCGGCCGGGGCGCCGCGCCCGGTAGCGGCCCGGTGCCGGCGCACATCGGCCAGAATCGGGGCCCGTTCCCTTCGCGCGCCGCTCCAACGCCATGCCTGTCCCGCCCGCCCACCGCCCGCGCTTCGTCCGCGCCCCCCAGCCCGCTGCTGCGGCGCAGGCCGCTGCCGCCGGCGGCCCGGAGCGGCTCAACAAGCGCATGGCCGCGCTCGGCCTGTGCTCGCGGCGCGAGGCGGACGAGTGGATCGCGCAGGGCTGGGTCAAGGTCAACGGCCGGGTGGCCGAGATGGGAGTCAAGGTCACGCCGGCAGACCGCATCACGGTGGACCGCCAGGCCGAGCAGCACCAGGAGCAGCGCGTCACCATCCTGCTGCACAAGCCCATGGGCTACGTCAGCGGCCAGGCCGAGGACGGCCACGAGCCGGCCGTGGTGCTGATCCACTCGCGCAGCCACTGGCGCGAGGACCCGAGCAAGAACCGCTTCTCGCCGCCGCAGCTGCGCGGCCTGGCGCCGGCCGGGCGGCTGGACATCGACTCGGTCGGCCTGCTGGTGCTGACGCAGGACGGCCGCGTGGCGCGCCAGCTCATCGGCGAGGATTCCGGCATCGAAAAGGAGTACCTGGTGCGCGTGACCTACGCCGCGCCGGGCGGCGGCGACATCGCCACCGATGTGCAGGCGGCCTTCCCGCCCGCGCAACTGGCGCGGCTGCGCCACGGCCTGAGCCTGGACGGCCAGCCGCTCAAGCCGGCCCAGGTCGATTGGCAGAACCCCGAGCAACTGCGCTTCGTGCTGACCGAAGGCAAGAAGCGCCAGATCCGCCGCATGTGCGAGCAGGTCGGCCTCAAGGTCGTGGGCCTCAAGCGCATCCGCATCGGTCGCGTGGTGCTGGGCAAGCTGCCGGTCGGGCAGTGGCGCTATTTGGGGCCGGGCGAACGGTTCTGACCCGCATGGCCGCGCCACTGCCTCCACCGTCCCGGCGCGGCAGCGTGGGGCGGGTGCTGGCCTGCGTGGCGGTGCTGGCCACCGCGCTCTGGGGTGGTGTCGCGCTGGCCTACCAGGGCCCCGGTGCGGCAGGGCGCGTGCTGCTGATCGCGCTGTGGGGCGGCTTCGCCCTGGCGGTGCTGGCGGCCGTGCTGCGCCGCCGCGTGGCGGCCGGCCTGGGCGTCTATGTCCTCGGCTTCGCGGCCCTGCTGGCCTGGTGGGGCAGCCTGCAGCCCTCCAATACCCGTGACTGGGCCGACGACGTGGCCCACACCGCCACCGGCACGCTGGAGGGGTCGTTCGTCACGCTGGACCACGTGCGCAACTTCGACTGGCGCAGCGACACCGACTACCGCGTGCGCTGGGAGCGCCGCCGCTACGAGCTGGACCGCCTGCAGTCGGTGGACCTGGTGGTGTCCTACTGGACCGGCCCGGCCATCGCCCACACCCTGGTGTCCTTCGGTTTCGACGACGGCCGCTTCGTGGTGTTCTCGGTGGAGATCCGCAAGGAGCGGCATGAGAGCTTCTCGGAGGTGGGGGGCTTCTTCAAGGAGTTCGAGCTGGCGGTGATCGCCGCCGACGAGCGCGACATCCTGCGCGTGCGCACCAACGTGCGCGGCGAGGACGACTACCTCTACCGCGTCATGCTGCCCCCGGCGCAGCGGCGCGCGCTGTTCCTGGCCTACGTGGAGGAGGCCAACCGTCTGGCGCGGGCGCCGCGCTTCTACCAGACCGTGACGGCCAACTGCACCACCATCGTCTATACCCTGGTGCGGCAGATCGTGCCGCAACTGCCGCTCGACATCCGGCTGGTGCTGTCGGGCTACCTGCCGCAGTACCTGTACGAAATCGGCGGCCTGGACCGCCGGCAACCTTTCGAGGCGCTGCGGCACGCCGGCCGCTTCACCGACCGCGCCAGGGCGGCCGATGCCGACCCGGCGTTCTCGCAGGCGATCCGGCGGGGCGTGCCGGGCATCGCGGCACAGGAGAGGGGCCTGCCATGAGCGCCGCGCCGGGCCGTCCCAAGCCAGCTTGCGCCGCAGTGCGCGGCACGGAGGTGTCTGCATGAGCGCCGCGCGTTGGCTGGCGGGGTTGGCGGTGGCCCTGCTGCTGAGCGGCTGCGCCGGCGTCAAGGTGTCCTCCATCGACATGAAGGACTACGTGGCGCAGCGCCGGGGCGACGTGCTCAGCACGGGCAAGCTCAGCTTCGCCACGCGCGAGGCGCTGCAGGTCATCGGCCTGGACGACACGGCCTGCGGCGCCGACCTTCCGGCCTGCCGGCGGGCGCTGGCCGCCTCCGGCGGGCTGGACGACGAACGGCGCCTGTCCGCGCTGTCGGAGCTGTGGCTGCAGGCCGCGAACGCGCCTGCGCCGGGTCCGCAGGATGCGCCGGCGCGTCTGGCGGCCTACCTGGAGGCCGCGCGCCATGCCTACGCCTACCTGTTCTTCACCGCGCGGCGGCCGGGCGAGCGGGCCTTCGAGGAGCGCCAGACCCAGGTGCGGGACTACTACAACTTCGCCGTGCAGCAGACCAGCACGCTGCTGTTCGAGATGTCGCGCAACCAGCCGCCGCACCAGGACGGCACGCCGGTGGCCGTGGCCGGCTGGAACATCCGCGCCCAGCTAGAGGACATGCGCCCGCCGGGCGAGCAGGCCATGCCGCGCGAGCTGATACCGGCGGCCTCGCTGACCTTCGCGGGCATCCGCAGCCTGTACCGGCGCGACGGCTTCGGCGCCGAACTCGTGGCCGTGACCACGCCGCAGGAACGTTCGGCCGACGGCCTGGATCTGCCCTTCCGCGAAAGTGCATTCCCGGCGATCTCGGCGATCGCCCTTTTCGCCGGCCGCAGCCTGCCCGAGGTACTGGCCACGCGCGAGGTGACGCTCGTGGCCTACGACCCGTACCGGCGCGCCACCATCGACGTGGCCGGCACCCCGGTGCCGCTGGCCGCCAATTTCACCTCCGGCTACGGCCTGTGGCTGGCGCGCTCGGACTTCGCCACGCAGGCCCTGCGCACGCTGTTCGGCGGCGCCCGCGGCCTGCAGGCGCCGCACATCTACCTGATGCAGCCCTATGACCCCGAGCGCCGCATCGTGCTCATGCTGCACGGCCTGGCCAGCAGCCCCGAGGCCTGGATCAACGTCGCCAACGAGGTGATGGGCGACGAGGCGCTGCGCCGCAAGTTCCAGGTCTGGCAGGTCTACTACCCGACCAATGCGCCGCTGGCCTACAACCGCGAGGCCATCCGGTCGGTGCTGGAGCGGACGCTGCGGCATTTCGACCCGCAGGGCACGGCGCCCGCGTCGCGCCACATCGTGCTGGTCGGCCACAGCATGGGCGGGGTGCTGGCGCGGCTGCTGGTGTCCTCGTCCGGCGAGCAACTGTGGAACAGCTTCCTGGCCGACTCCCCGATGGCGGGAGAGCAGCTCGAGCGCGCCCGCGCGCGGCTCGGGCCGTACCTGCGGTTCGATCCGATGCCGGACGTGGGGCGGGTGATCTTCATCGCCACGCCACACCGCGGCACGCCGTTCGCCGAGAACCGGCTGGCCCGCTGGGCCGCCAACCTCGTGACGCTGCCGCTGGGCATTGCCGAGCGGGTCGCCGACGTCTACGGCACCCGGCCGGGACAGGCGCAGATTTCCACGCCCGCGCCGCTGCTGCACGTTCCCAACAGCATCGACAACCTCAGCGACCGCGACCCCTTCGTGCAACGCGCGGCCACGCTGCCGATGGCCCGCGTGCCCTTCCACTCGATCATCGGAGACGACACGCCGGGCCTGCCGCTGGCCAAATCCAGCGACGGCATCGTGCCCTATGCCAGCGCCCACCTGGAGGGCGCGCGGTCCGAACTGGTGGTGAGGTCGTCGCACAGCGTGCAGGAGTCGCCGGCGGCGATCCTGGAGATCCGGCGCATCCTCCGGCAGGACCTGCAGGAGCCGTGAGCTTCAGGGCCCGCTCCGTGGCCCAGCGCGGAGGTTTTGTGGATGAAATAGGGGTTTAGCCTTAGAGCGGTGTGGGTTTGTTGCTGCTAAAAATATAGCAATTCGCTCCAGGGGCCAACGCCGTGGAAGTCAACGGCCAGGCGCTCGGGCGCTGCCGGGAGCCGCGCTGCAACTCCCCGCCGCACCGGGGCTGCCGGCTCAATATGCGAGGACGAGCGGCGGGCCCATGCGCTGCGCCTGCACGTCCTGCGGGTGGAAGGGCAGTGCCTGCCACTGCCCGGCCGAGAACATCGGCAACTGGTCGTAGGCATGGGGCGAGGCCGGGTCGCTGCTCTGGCCGTAGGTGAGGATGCCCCAGGCCACCGGGCCGCGCGCGTCGAAGCCCACCGCCTGGATGTAGCTGCTGCCGTAGTTGATGCGGTAGCCGCCCGCGCTCAGCGTGGGCTGGCCCTGCGACTCCACCTTGTTGAGCACGCCCTCGAACTCGTCGCCGCCGGGGATCGGCACGCGCCGGCCCTGCACCTCGCGCCACTGGGCCTCGCCCAGCGCCACGTCGGGCGCGTAGCCGGCCGCGCGCACCAGGGTCACCGCGTCGCCCAGCGCCTTGAACACTGCGGCGCCGACCCGGGCGTCGGCCATGGCCAGGCCGGCAGGCGTGGCCACCGGGCGCGCCGGGTCGAACGGCACGCGCCACAGGCGCGGGATGTCCTTGGCTTGGCGCCAGAATTCGCGGAACAGCACGGCGCCGTGTGCCTGCACGTCGTTGGTGCGGTCCCAGCGCGCCAGCACGGCGCAGCCCTCGCGCTGCGCCGGCGTGAGCGTGGCGTCCATCGCCCGGCAGGCGGCGGCCAGATCGTCCAGCACCAGGCGGGCGGCCAGGTTCTTGTCGCGGAACAGCACGCTGCGCACCTCGTCCAGGCCCATCCTGTTGCCCGGCAGGCCGTCGCCGCCGGCCAGGCGGCCCTCGATCTCCTCGATGCCCGCGCGCGTGCGCAGCCGCTGCACGGTGCCCACCGCGCCCACCAGCGGCGAGATCTGCGTGCCGAAAGGCCGGCCGGCGGTGCTGAGCCAGAAGCTGTCGTTGCTGTTCTGCACCCAGTCCGGGGTGATGGCCACCGGCATGCGCGCATCGGGAATGAGCCCGGGCGCGGCGGCCGCGGCGTCGCGGTGCCAGGCGCAGTCCGCGCGCGAGCCGTCCAGGACCGGCAGGCCGGCCTCCCCCAGCAGCGCGGCCGCGCGCGGCGACGGGGCGCAGCGCCGCAGCATCTCGGCCGACACGTCGGGCACCACCGACAGGTCGGCATACATCGCGTTGCCCGAGCGGTCCGCCGCCAGGGTATTGACCCACGGAATGCCCTGGTTGCCCATGGCCGCGCGCAGATCCTGCACGCTGCGGGCGCGGGCCATGCGCATCCAGGTCTCGATGGAGCGCACGTTGAGCGTGTTGGCATCGGCGATCGCGTAGGCGGTGCTGGCGCTCCAGGCCAGGCCGGCGCGCGGAATCGCCAGCACCGGGCCCCAGTCGGTGCCCCAGAAGGTGTGCTGCACCACCGGCGCGCCGGGCGTGGACGCGGGTAGCGACACGGTGCGCTGCGTCATCCGGCGCGGCTGGCCGTCCACGAGGTAGACCGTGGGGTCGGCCGGGTCGAGCTTGAGCTCGTACAGGGTGAAGCGCTTGCCGGTGGAGACGGTGTGCGTCCAGGCCACGTCCCGGTTGAAGCCGATGGTCACCACCGGGCTGGCGCCGGTGGTGGAGCCCATGACGTCGAGCTGGCCCGGGATGGTGAGGTGCATCTGCCAGAAACGGTTCATGCCGACCCACGGGAAATGCGGGTTGCCCAGCAGCACGCCGGCGCCGTCGGGCGTGGCATTGCGCCCGAAGGCCCAGCCATTGGAGCCCAGCTCGCCGCCCTCGGCGGGCCGCTGGTTCAGGCTGTAGCGCGCCAGCTCGGCGGCCGCGGCCCGCGGCGCCACGGCGGGCGGGCTGGGCGACCTGGCGCTGGTGCGGGTCGCGGCCGCGGGCGGCGCGGCGGCCAGCACCGCATCGGCCAGCGCGCCCACGCCGCCCAGCACCATGGACTGCTCGGTCAGGCGGTGCAGGTCGGCCAGCGTGATCGGCGTGACCCAGGCCGCGCCGCGGCAGGCCTGCGGCAGGTTGTGCACGCCGGTGTCCTGCAGGTAGCGGTTGTAGCCCGCGACGTAGCCGCGCTGGCTGGCCTGGGCGTCGGCGCCCAGCGCGGCATTGGCGCGGGCCAGCGCGGCGTCGTCCATGTGGCCGCGGATGAACAGGTCGATCTGCGCATTGGGCAGCATGCGCAGCCCCAGTTGCCCCTGCGCCGTGGGCCCGAAGTAGCGCGAGCGCTCGCCGCGCACCGTGACCAGCTGTTCGGCCATCTGGCACACGTTGTCCTGCGCGTAGGCGTAGGCCGTGCCATAGGCCAGGCCCTCGTAGTCAGCCGCGCTGATGTGGGCGATGCCATAGGTGGTGCGCTGGATCTGCACCGAGCGCGCGCCCGGCGCCGGTGCCACGCTGCCGCAGGCGCTGAGCACGGCAGCGGCCAGTGCCGCCAGCGCGGCGCGTTGTGGGGGCACGGAGGAAAAAGGCTTCATGGAGGACGAATGAATTTCGAGGAGAAATTCATTACAGGGACCATGCTGCGCCGCGTCATGCGTGAATACCCGGCCCCTATCCCGCGGGCGACAGGGCCGCCGGCCGCCGCAGCGGCCCGGCCCTGTGGCAGTGCGCCATCAGGTGCTGCAGCTCTTGTTGCGCGCGGCGTGCATGCCCTTGGCCTTGGCGTCGGCTTCGCTCATGTATTCGCCCGCCTTGGTCTTGCCGTAGTAGCGGTCGCCCTGGCAGTGGTAGACCTTGGTCGCGTCGTTGGCCCAGACCTTGCCGGCGCCGCCGCCCGGCGCCGCGGCGATGGTGGCGGGGTTGGGCGCCGCCGGGGTCTTGCTGGCCGCGCCGGTGGGCGGCGCCACGCCGGTCTTGTTCACCGAGGACGACTGCGTCTGCACCGCGGACGCCGCGCCCGCGGCCGCCGCGGCCGCCGGCTTGCCGCCGCTGGCGGCATCTCCGTACCAGGTCTTGATGCCCTTGTGGCCGCGGCAGGCGCCGGCCTTCTTGTCCGGGGATGCGTAGCTGCCGTCCTTGCACTGCACCGTGGTGCCGGCCGCGGCATCGGCCGGCGGGGTCAGCGCCTGGGCCGCGAAAGCGCCGAGCAGCCCGGCCGCGGCCAGTAATCGCTTGAGGGAGGGATTCATGGGAACGCTCCTGAAACCGTGTGGTGGGGCGGGCATCGTACTCCGCCAAAAGCGCGGGCGCGCGCGGGGGGCTTGAAGACCGGTCCGGGCGCCCCATATGGCCTGCGGAGCGCTCCGGGCGCCTGTCCTTTCGTCTCTTTTTTCTTCCATCCATCCCATGGCAACGACCAAGACAACGCTTTCCTTCCAGGCCGAAGTGGCGCAACTGCTGCACCTCGTCACCCATTCGCTCTACTCCAACAAGGAGATCTTCCTGCGCGAGCTGGTCTCCAATGCGTCGGACGCCTGCGACAAGCTGCGCTTCGAGGCGCTGGACAATCCCGCGCTCTACGAGGACCAGCCCACGCTGGAAGTGCGCGTGTCCTTCGACAAGGCGGCACGCACGCTGACCATCGCCGACAACGGCATCGGCATGAGCCGGCAGGAGGCGATCGACCACCTGGGCACCATCGCCAAGAGCGGCACCAAGGACTTCATGGGCAAGCTCTCTGGCGACCAGAAGGCCGACGCCCAGCTCATCGGCCAGTTCGGCGTGGGCTTCTACTCGGGCTTCATCGTGGCCGACAGGATCACGGTCGAATCGCGCCGCGCCGGCCTGCCCGCGGCCGAGGGCGTGCGCTGGATCAGCTCCGGCGCCGGCGACTTCGAGGTCGAGACCATCACCCGCGAGCAGCGCGGCACCAGCGTCATCCTGCACCTGCGCGAGGACGCCGACGAGTTCCTCAACGCCTGGAAACTCAAGCAGATCATCGGCAAGTACTCCGACCACATCTCGCTGCCGATCCTCATGGAGAAGGAGGAGTGGAAGGAAGGCGAGGACAACAAGGGCGGCGCGATGGTGCCCACCGGCGAGTGGGAAGCCGTCAACAAGGCCAGCGCCCTGTGGACGCGGCCGCGCAAGGACATCACCGACGAGCAGTACATCGAGTTCTACAAGTCGATCAGCCACGACCACGAGCCGCCGCTGGCCTGGAGCCACAACCGCGTCGAAGGCAGCACCGAGTACACCCAGCTGCTCTACATCCCTGGCACCGCGCCATACGACCTGTGGAACCGCGACAAGAAGGCCGGCGTCAAGCTCTACGTCAAGCGCGTCTTCATCATGGACGACGCCGAAGCCCTGCTGCCGGGCTACCTGCGCTTCGTCAAGGGCGTGATCGACTCGGCCGACCTGCCGCTCAACGTCAGCCGCGAGCTGCTGCAGGAAAGCCGCGACGTGCGCGCCATCCGCGACGGCTGCACCAAGCGCGTGCTGTCCATGCTCGAAGACCTGGCCAGGAAGGACGCCGCCCCGGCCGACGCCGCGGCCGAAGGCGTGACCGACGCGGTCGACAAGACCGAAGCCGCCGCGCCGTCCGACAGCGGCAAGTACGCCAGGTTCTACGCCGAGTTCGGCGCCGTGCTCAAGGAAGGCCTGGGCGAGGACTTCGCCAACCGCGAGCGCCTGGCCAAGCTGCTGCGCTTTGCCTCCACCACCAGCGACAGCGTCAGCGTCTCCTTCGCCGACTACAAGGCGCGCATGAAGGAGGGCCAGGAGGCCATCTACTACATCACCGCCGACACCCTCGCGGCCGCCAGGAACAGCCCGCAGCTCGAAGTCTTCAAGAAGAAGGGCATCGAGGTCCTGCTCATGACCGACCGCGTCGACGAGTGGGCGCTGAACTACCTGCACGACTTCGACGGCACGCCGCTGCAGTCGGTCGCCAAGGGCGCGGTCGACCTCGGCAAGCTCCAGGACGAGGCCGAGAAGAAGGCCGCAGAGGAAGCCGCCGAGAGCTTCAAGCCGGTGCTCGCCAAGCTCAAGGAAGCCCTCAAGGACAAGGCCGAGGACGTGCGCGCCACCACCCGCCTGGTCGACTCCCCGGCCTGCCTGGTGGTGCAGGAACACGGCATGAGCACCCAGCTCGCCCGCATGCTCAAGCAGGCCGGCCAGAAGGCGCCCGAGAGCAAGCCGGTGCTCGAAGTGAACCCCGAGCACCCGCTGGTGAAGAAGCTCGACGGCAGCGTGCATTTCCACGACCTCGCCAACATCCTGTTCGACCAGGCCCTGCTGGCCGAAGGCGGCCTGCCGGATGACCCGGCGGCGTACGTGAAGCGGGTGAACGCGCTGCTGGTGTGAGGAAAAAAATGGCTTCAGCCTAGGTAGTATATGGGCTGTAAGCTATGAAAAATATAGCAAAAAATCCTCATGGCGCCATCGTGCCATGAGGATTTTCCGTTCCGGGGAGTCGTCCCCCCCTGCTATTTTGGCGGGCACCTTCATCAGCATCACCACCCTCCCATGACCGCCATCCGCCATTTCCAACCCCAGGATTGGGCCAGCCTCTGGCCGCTGCTGCGATCGACCTTTGCCACCGGCGACACCTACGCCTATGCGCCCGATGCGCCCGAGGCCGCGATCCATGCCGCCTGGGTCGAGCAGCCGCTGGCCACCTACGTCGCCTGCGCCGACGACGGCACGCTGCTGGGCAGCTACACCTTGAAGCCCAACCAGCCCGGCCTGGGCGGGCACGTGTGCAACTGCGGCTACGTGGTGGCGCCCGCGGCGCGGGGGCGCGGGCTGGCGTCCGCCATGTGCGAGCACTCGCAGGCCGAGGCGCGGCGCCTGGGCTTTCGCGCCATGCAGTTCAATCTGGTGGTGTCCACCAACGAAGGCGCGGTGCGGCTCTGGCAGAAGCTCGGGTTCCGCATCGTCGGCACGCTGCCCGGCGCGTTCCAGCATCAGCGGCATGGCGACGTCGATGCCTATGTCATGTTCAAGCCGCTCAAGGGCTGAGCCTGCACCAGCACGCCGTGCGACAGGCCGTGGCGGTCCAGGTGGGCCAGGTAGTCGCGCGGCAACGCGTCGTACCCGGGCGCATGGCGGCGCTGCGCGGCCAGCGGCAGGCCGCGCACGAAGACATGCGCGTGGGTATCGACGGCGGTGACGGGGGACTCAGGCATGGCGCCGAGTCTAGGAAGACACCGGCGCGCCGATCAGTCCCCGGCCGGCCTTTTGGCATAAGCCCGCGTTATGGGCGTGGCGCCATGAATTCTGAAGAAATGTGGCTGTAGCCTAGATTTTTACTGGGCTATCAGCTATCTATTTGATAGTTCTGGATCCGGGCCCGGAACCCGTCTCAAAGTGCAGGAATGCGCAGCTTCTGCCCCGGATAGATCTTGTTCGGGTCGCTAAGCATGGGCTTGTTGGCCTCGAAGATCTTCATGTACTTGTTGGCGTCGCCGTAGTACTTCTTGGCGATGGCCGAGAGCGTGTCGCCGCTCACCACGTCGTGGTACTGCGAGGCGTTGGCCGCGGCGGCGACGGTGAGCTGGTTGTCGACCTGGGTCACGCTGCTGACGTTGCCGGCGGCCAGGCTGGCCTTCTCGCTGGCTTCCTGGGTCGGCGCGCCGCCGGTGAGCGTGACCTTGCCGCTGCTGCCGTCGTAGGTGACGGCCAGGTTGGTCAGGCCCAGCTTCTGCGTCTCGATGTAGGTGCGGATGGCCGCGCCGGCCTTGGCGTTGAGTTCCTCCGCCGATGGCGCTGCGGCTGCGGGCGTGGTGGCGGCGACGGCGCTGCTGCCGCCGAAGAGTTTCTCGCCGGCATCCTTGATGAAGCTGATCAGACCCATGTGTGCATCCTCGAAGTTGTTGTAGGAAGGGTCCACTGTAGACCAAGTGGGCACCGAAATTGTGAATCCTTGTGATGCGGACGGCCCTGGCATGGGGGCGCGCAGCCATGGCGCTCGGCGCGGCCGGCAGCGGGCCCGCATGCTGCGATGAACCCGCAGGTGTTCTGCTGCTGCTCATCGGGCTGGGTGTGGGCACGGTGTTGGCCGTCGCCCATGCGCCTCACCCACGCACACGCACCGCAAAAAACATGTGCACCGCAGCCAGCGCCATCACCAGCAGAGACATCAGTGCCACGCCCCATTCGCTGAGCGTGGGAATGGTCTGCGCGCCGGCGGGTGTCCCCATCAGCACGAAGCCGCCCGGGTCCTGGATGAACTGGTTGGCCGCGCCGTCGTGGTCGCCCAGGCCGCCATCGGTCAGCGTCAGCGTGGCGCTCAGGCGGTCGGTGGCGAGTACGGCACGCGTGGAGGGCAGTTCGTACCAGTGCGGCTGCGCGCAGGCGCTCGTACCCTGGCAGTTGAAGCCATCGGGGCTGGGGCCGTACTTCATGTACACCGCGCCCGAAGGGATGGGGCTGCTGAACTGCAGGGTGACGGTGGCGTCGCTGCCCGCGGTGCCGCTGTTCAGGTTCAGCGTCAGCACTCCGGCGGGGAAGGTGGCATTGGGCGGGGCGGTCACGCCCGGGGGCGGCGTGGCGCTGAAGCTGGCGCTGTTCACCTGCCAGTTGTTCGTGGACTGCACTGCCACCGTGGCGCTGCGGCTGCCGCCGGTGCCGACCCAGGGGGCCTGGCAAGTGGAACTGGCGGCGCCGCCGTTCTGCCCCTGGCAGACCCAGGAGTACTGCCCGCCCGACACGTTCACCGCGCTTGGCGTGCCCATGCTGCACAGCCCCGCCTTCGGGGCCAGCGCCATGGC
This sequence comes from Xylophilus sp. ASV27, assembly GCF_016428875.1. GTDB lineage: Bacteria > Pseudomonadota > Gammaproteobacteria > Burkholderiales > Burkholderiaceae_C > Xylophilus. Next base: position 38,081 of record NZ_JAELTO010000018.1, on the reverse strand, counting down.
CTGGCCCACCGCTGCGCCGCAGGCGCCATCTGCCCCCACGGGCGCCGTGGGCGTCGAGCACACCTGCGTGCCCGGTGTCTGGCCCGTGGTGGCCACCGGGGTCACGCAGAATGACAGAGTCTGGCCCGCGTCGGCGACCACCGGGGTGTACTGCGAGCCGCTGGCGCCCGGGATGGCCGTGCTGCCGCGAATCCATTGCAGGACGCTGGTGCCCTGCGGGTCGCCATTGGCGTCGGCGTAGGTATAGGACCCCGTGAGCGTTTGGCCCATGCGCGGCGTGCCCGTGACGCTGACGCCCGAGGCGGTGGGCGCCGCGTTGGCGGAGATGAAGTTGAATGTGACGGTGCACGACTGGCCCGCTGTCAGTGCGCTCGTCTGGTAGGAGGCGGTGCTGGCGCCCACCGTGCCGGAGGTGAATGCGCCATTGCAGTCTCCCGATGGCTGGTCGATCACGTAACCCGTATTCGCGCTCAGGCTGAAGGTGGCCGAGCCGCCGCTGGCCACGATCTGCTGCCCCGTGGGATTGAAGGTGCCGCCCGCGCCCGCGCTGGCCGTGACGCTCGCGCCCTGCGGTGCCTGGCAGCTTGCCGCTGCGCCGCCGTTGCTGCCAGCACAGGACCAGTTGAATGTGCCGCCGGTGACAGAACTACTGCTGAAGGTGCCCGCGCTGCAGGCGACCGCGCCCGCGGGCAGGACGAGGAGTGGCTGCTGCCCATTGGCGCTTCCGCAGGCGCCGTCCGTGGCTGGCGCCAGATTCAGTGTGAGGACGACCCGGCCGCCGCCGCCGTCGGCGCCAGGATAGTTGGGGGCGCCGCCACCGCCGCCGCCGCCTGGAGAGGCCCCTTGAGTCGCCGAGGAACTGCTGGGGAAGTGAGCGCCGTTGCCGCCAACGCCCGCGCCCGTGCCGCCGGATCTGCCGTTGGGGCTGCTGCCTGCGCTCGTAGCCGTGGCAGAACCGCCGCCGCCCAAGCCTGTATAAGGCGTCTGCGACGCAAGTACCGATCCCCCTGCATGCTTGACCGCCGCGGGCGCGGTGCAACCGTCAACGGAGCCGCCCGGTGCGCCGTTCTGAAGGAGCGCAGTGCCGGGCCTGGGGCCACCGGCACCGCCATTGGCGCGCATGCCGTCGATGCCGCCACCGGTGGCACTGGAGTAGCCGCCCGCCATGCCGTCCGTGCTGTCCAACAGCGCAGGACCGGCTGCGCCGCCCGCTCCCCCCGTGCCTGTGGTGATGGTGAGTGCGCTACCCGGCGTCACCGCGAAAGTGGCCTTGCAGTACGAGCCTCCGCCTCCACCCGCGGCCCCGCGCACGTCGTCCATGTTCCCACCGCCACCCCCGCCCCCGCCGCCCCAGGCTTCGATGGTCACCGACCCAATGCCGGCAGGGATGGTGCAACTTGCTCCATTGGTGTCGCCATTGACGCAGTCGGCGGCCAAGGCTGGCAGGGCCAGGAGGGCGCCGAGCGCACAGGCAAATGGGGTGGTATGGACCATGATCCGGCGCATGGGCGATCTCTTTCAGAATTGGTGCTCAGGGGTTCCGATGGCTTCCCTTCGCTTGACTGGGCTGTTGCTCGCAGCGTGAGTTGCAAGCGTTCGTTCCGAAAGTAACGGGATTTCAGCCGCCGAATCTGAGCGAATCTGAGCGCGGCGCAGGCCCGCGCGGGCCTACAACGGCAGTTCCAGCCGCAGGCAGACTGGCTGGTCACCGCCCGCCGTTACCAGCGCCACGCTGCCGCCCAGCTTGCAAGCGATGCGCCGCACCAGGTACAGCCCGAGCCCGGCGCCGGGGTGTGCGCGGGCGCTGCGTCCGCGGTAGTAGCGCTCGAACAGGAGGGCCTGTTCCTCGGGCGGGATGGGCCCGGAGGTGTTGGCGATGTCGATGCGCAGGCGCTCGCCGTCTCGCTGGAGGTCGATTTGCACCGCCTGATGCCCGGGCGCGTGGCGATCGGCGTTGGCCAGCAGGTTGCGCAGGGCGATGCGCAGCAGTGCTAGGTCGGTGGTGAGATGGCGGGTACCTTCGCCCCGCGCGCAGACGATGCGGCCGGGGGCGAAATCCTGGCACAGCTCTTCGATGAGGGCGTGCAGGTCGCAGGGCGTCAGCCGCGGCTCGGCATGGGGTTCGGCCATGCGGTCTTCGGCAAGGCAGTCGTCCATCAGTGCCAGCAGGCGCTGCGCGGCTTCGCGGATGTTGCGGCTGCGCGCCAGGGTCTTGTTGGGCGGGGCGCCGAGGTTGCGCGCCAGTTGCTGGGCACTGGTGGTGATGATGGCCAGCGGCGTGCGCAGTTCGTGCGAGACCATGGCGACGAAGTCACGCTGCTCCTGTCGCACGCGCCGCTCCAGCTCCAGTGCGGCGCGCAGTTCGCTTTCGCTCTGCTCGCGCTGGGCGAGTTCGGCCTGCAGGTAGACCTGCTGCCGCTCGTGGGCGCGACGCCGGCGTTCGTGCTGGCCCAGGAGCCACAGGCTGAGCAGCACCATGTGCAGCATGGTGCCCAGTGCCGAGATGTGCTCGGTGAAGTCGTTGAGCGGCAGATAGCCCAGGTTGCGCGCGTAGGCGACGAGCACGCTTGCGTAGAACGCGCCGAACGCGGCCAGGAAGAAGCGCGCCGGCCGGTGCCCGCGCCGCAGCAGACGCAGGGCCAGGGCGATCAGCAGCACGGCCATGGGTATGGACAGCAGTTGTACCGGCGCTACGCCCCAGGCGTAGCGCCCGGCCGCCACCGGCAGGCAGGCGGCCAGGCCCAGGCCCCAGACCAAACGCAGCAGCGCCTTCGTGGTGCGCGGCAGCATGCGCGCCAGTTCCAGCTGCCGGGCAGCGACCTGGACCGCGATGGGCAGCGACAAAGCCACGCCGATGCCCAGTACCCGGTCGCTCCAGGCGGCGGGCAGGTCGGTGATCTGCTGCACTAGCCCGAGCGACAGCGCTTCGTTGAACACGGTGGTGCCGAGGTAGGCGAGGAACAGCCCGCTCATGGGCGCGCGCGTGGCGCTCCAGAAGAAGGCGTGCAGGCAGATCAGCAGCAGGTAGAAGCCGAAGTACAGGCCGAAAAACAGGCCTTCGCGGCGCGTGTGGTTGTCGAAGGCCAGGCGCTGCCAGAGTTCGAGCTTGGTCTTGAACGCGTTGCGCGTGGCAAGCCGCACCAGCAAGGTCTGCTCGCCCGCCTGGAGCAGGCCGAGCTGCACGGCCGGGCTGCGGAAGTCGGTCGGCCACTGGTGGCGCGGCACGTCTTCGCCGCTATGGTCCAGCAGGCGCCAGCCCCCGGAGGGCTGCTCGGTGTAGACGCGCACGTCGTCCAGCAGGGGGTTGCCCAGCAGCAGCATCCACTGGCCGGGCCGGGAGGCGTCGATGCGCAGGCGCAGCCAGATAGCGGCGCTGGTGAAGCCGGCGCTGAGGTTGCCGGGCAGGCTGGTCCAGCCCGGAGATTGGCCGGCCTGCGCGGCGTCCAGCGTGCCGCCGGGGTCGTCGAGCCGCTGCAGGTGGCCGGCGGTGTCGCGCATGGGGGCCGTGGGCTCTAGCCGCAGTGCTGGCGGCGGCGCAACTGCCTGCGAGTGCACCGGCCTTGCGCCGGCTGCGAGCAGCAGCGCCAGCAGTAAGAACAGCGCACGATAATTTCGCATTCGGGCTCCAGCGGCGGGCGCGAGCGTACCACTCCCTGTGACCTTCATGATCGACGTGATCCTCCTCGAAGACGAGCCGGTGCTGCGCGGCGAGCTGGGAGAATTCCTGGAGTACATCGGCTACGCGCCTGTCTGCGTGTCGAGTCTGGCCGAATTCGATCTCCATTTCGACGCCCGGCGCCACCGGCTGGCCATCATCGACATCGGCCTGCCCGACGGCAGCGGCCTGGAGCTGATCCAGCGGTTGCGCCAAGGCGGGCAGCAACTGGGCATCATCGTCTTCAGTGCGCGCAACACCAGCGCGGACCGCATCGATGGCCTTGAAACCGGCGCCGACCACTACCTGGGCAAGGGCTGCGACCTGCATGAGCTGGAGGCCACGCTGGCAGCACTGGTGCGCCGCCTGGGCTTGCAACGGCGCGAGGCGCGCTGGCTGCTGATGGTGGGCCCGAGCTGCCTGCAGCCCCCGGTCGCGCCGTCGGTGCAGCTGTCCTACCAGGATCTGCAGGTGCTGCACTGCCTGATGCGCGCCGCGGGCGAGAGCGTGAGCCGACGGCATATCGTGCAGGCGCTGGGCGCGGACTACCTGGACTACGACCAGCGCCGCCTGGACACGCAGATGCTGCGCCTGCGCCGCCGGGTGCTGGAGGCGAGCGGCCAGCCGCTGCCGGTGAAGACGCTGCGGAGCCTGGGGTACTGCTTTTATGCGCCGGCCACCATCTTCGAGTGAATCTGCGCTTTCATTGAATGCCTGCCATATTTCGTTGTGGCGGACGCCACGCCGCCGCGCGCGCTCAGGCCGACAGCGGCGCCTCCTGCATCGCCTCGGCCTGCTCCTCCAGCATCTGGACCTGGCCGCGCCAGTAGTCGCTGCTGCCGAACCAGGGGAAGTTGGCCGGGAAGATCGGGTCGTCCCAGCGCCGCGCCAGCCAGGCGCTGTAGTGGATCAGGCGCAGGGTGCGCAGCGGCTCGATCAGCGCCAGTTCGCGCCGGTCGAAGTCGCGCACCTGCTCGTAACCGTCGAGCAGGGCCGACAACTGCTGCGTGCGCTGGCGGCGGTCGCCCGAGAGCAGCATCCACAGGTCCTGCACCGCCGGGCCGGTGCGGGCGTCGTCCAGGTCGACGAAGTGCGGGCCGCCGCCGGGCAGCTCGGCGGGGGTCCAGAGGATGTTGCCGGGGTGGCAGTCGCCGTGCAGGCGCAGCCGGCGCAGTGCGCCGTCTTCGGCCGGAGAATCTGAAGGAAAAGTGGCTACAGCCTTAGTACATAGTGGGCTATCAGCTATCAATTTGAGAGCATCGTCGCAGGCGCGCTGCCAGTCGCCCTGCACGTCCAACGGCACTTTGTCGTGCGCCAGCAGCCAGTCGCGCGAGTCGGTGCCGAAGCTCCGCAGGTCCAGCGCCGGGCGCTGCGCGAAGGGGCGGCTGGCGCCCACGGTGTGCAGGCGCGCGAGGAAGCGGCCGGTCCATTCGAGCACCTCGAAGTCGTCCAGCTCGGGCGCGCGGCCGCCGCGGCTGGAGCTGACGCTGAAGGCAAAGCCGGCATGGTGGTGCAGCGTGGCGCCGTCGAGGGTGAGCGGCGCGACCATGGGCACTTCGGCGGCGGCCAGTTCGGCGGCGAAGGCGTGTTCCTCGGCGATCTGCGCGTCGCTCCAGCGGCCGGGACGGTAGAACTTGGCGACCACCATCCGGCCGTCTTCCAGCCGCGCCTGGTAGACGCGGTTCTCGTAGGAGGACAGGGCGAGCAGCCGGCCGTCGCCGTGCAGGCCCACGCTGGCCAGCGCGTCGAGCACGGTGTCGGGCCCGAGGGCAGAGTAGGGATGGAGGGTGTCGGCGGAAGCGGAGGCGGTCATGCGCCGATTGTCCCCCTCGCCTTGCAGCCCTGCTCAGCCGATGAATTGATCGCCTGGCGTCAGCGGCGCGTGGCGGTAGGTGGCCGGCGTGCGGCCGAGCTTGACCGGCGCGCCCAGGCCGCGATAGCCGCCTTCCATCTCGACCACCATGCCGCGGTGCGCGGTGTGCGGGTGCGTCAGTGCCGCCTCCACCGGCAGCACGGGCGCGGCCGGCACGCCGGCGGCCATCAGCTGATCCACCAGCGCGCGGCCATCGAAAGCGGCGAGCGCGGCTTCGAGCGCCCGCTTTAGCGCGTCGCGGTGCACCGAGCGGCCGCCCGCGTCGCGGTAGCGCGCATCGTCGGCGAGCTGCGGCTGGCCGATGCAGCGGCAGAAGCTGGCGAACTGGCGGTCGTTGCCGACGGCGACGAACACCGGGTCGGTGCCGGTGGCCAGCGCGTCGTAGGGGTAGATGTTGGGGTGCGCATTGCCGGTGCGGCGCGGCGCGGTGCCGTCCATGAACCAGTTGGCCGCATGCGGGTGCAGCAGCGACAGGCCGCTGTCGTACAGCGCTGCTTCCACCAGTTGGCCGCGGCCGCTTCTGCCGCGTTCGTGCAGCGCCAGCAGCACGCCGATCACCGCGTTCAGGCCGGTCACCATGTCCACCACCGGCAGGCCCACGCGCAGCGGGCCGCCCTCGGCTTCGCCGTTGATGCTCATGATGCCGGTCATGGCCTGCACCGCGGCGTCGTATCCGGGCAGGGCGCCCAGCGGCCCGTCGGTGCCGAAGCCGGTGACGCGGCACCAGATCAGGCGCGGAAAGCGCTGCGAGAGGGCATCAAAGCCGATGCCCCAGCGCTCCATGGTGCCGGTCTTGAAGTTCTCCACCAGCACGTCGGCTTCGGCCGCCAGCGCCAGCAGCGCCTCGCGGTCCTCGGCGCTGCCCAGGTCCAGGTGCATGCTGCGCTTGTTGCGGTTCAGGCCGTGGTAGTACGAGGCCACGCCGTCCCTGAAGGGCGGGCCCCAGGTCCGGGTGTCGTCGCCCTGCGGCGGCTCGACCTTGAGCACGTCGGCGCCGTGGTCGCCCAGGATCTGGCCGCAGTACGGGCCGCCGAGGATGCGCGAGAGGTCGAGTACGCGGATGCCGGCGAGGGCGCCGGTGGGGGCGGTTGGAAGGGGCTGCATCGTGCTCAATCGAGTTGCGCGCCAGACTGTTTGACCACGCCGGCCCACTTGGCGGTTTCGTCGTGGATGAAGCGGCCCAGCGCCAGCGGGCTGGTGTCGCTGGCCGCCTCCAGGCCCTGCGAGGCGAACAGCGCCTTGACCTTGTCCGCGGCCAGTACCTGGGCAAAGGCCTTGTTGAGCAGGGCGACACGGTCGGCCGGCGTGCCGGCCGGCGCCACCACGCCGAAGAACACGCTCACGTCGTAGCCGGGGTAGCCCTGCTCGGCCACGGTCGGCACCTCGGGCAGCGCCTGCGAGCGCCGGGTGGTGGTCACGCCCAGCGCGCGCAGCTTGCCGGCCTTGACGTACTGCTGGGCGGTGAGCACGTCGGTGAAGCTCATCGCCACCTGGCCGCCGAGCAGGTCATTGAGCGCCGGGCCGGTGCCCTTGTAGGGAATATGCTGGAAGTCGGTGCCCGCCATCGAATTGAACAGCACGCCCGCGAGGTGCGAGGAGGCGCCGTTGCCCGACGAGGCATAGGCCAGCTTGCCGGGGTTGGCCTTGGCATAGGCCACCAGTTCGGGCACGGTCTTCGCCGGCACGACGTTGGGGTTGACCACCAGGACGTTGGGCAGGTAGCCCACGCGGATCACCGGCGCGAAGCTCTTGACCGGGTCGTAGCTGATCCTGCGGTACAGGCTGGCGTTGATGGCCAGCGGGCCGGAGGTGCCGAACATCAGCGTGTAGCCATCGGGCTCGGCGCGCGCTACGTACTCGGCGCCGATGTTGCCGTTGGCGCCGGCGCGGTTCTCCACCACCATGGGCTGGCCCAGCTTGTCGCGGATCTCCGCGGCCAGGGTGCGCGCCATGGCATCGGTGGGGCCGCCGGGCGGGTAGGGGATGACCAGGGTCAGCGGCTTGGACGGGAAGGTGTCGGCGTGGGCCAAGGGTGCCAGGAGCGCGGCGGCGCAGCCGGCCGCGATGAGAAGGGCGCGTTTTTTCATGGTGTGTCTCCGTTGGTTATTGGGGGATGAAAGGGCGTCAGGCAAGGGCGCGCGCGGCCACGGCGGTCCAGCCGGCGGGCAGCTCGTCCGGCGCCAGCGGGTCGCGCGGCAGCACGCGGTGCAGCAAGGCCAGTTGGGCCCAGCGCAGGCGATCGGCCGAGCCGCCGGCCGCGGCCTCCCACGCCATGGCGCAGGCGCTGGTGCAGTGGTAGAGCGCGGAGGCGGCCTGGCGCGCCAGCACCTCGCCGCCCTCGCGCGCGGCGGTTTCGGCCAGGGCGCAGGCGCCGTGCAGCGCGCGGCGCAGCGCGTCGAGGAAGGCAGGCGTGACGGATGGGGCCTGCGCCGCTTCGGCCAGCAGGGCTTCGCAGTGCGCGCGCAGCACCGGCAGCGAGCCCTCGCGCCTGACCGCGCGGATCACGTCCAGCGCCACGATGTTGCTGGTGCCTTCCCAGATCGAGCCCAGGTGCGCGTCGCGCACCAGGCGCGGGTCGCTCCATTCCTCGATGTAGCCGCAGCCGCCGCGCACTTCCATGGCGTCGCCGGTGACCTTGCGCGCATCGCGGCAGGCGCGGAACTTGATGAGCGGCGTGAGGATGCGCAGCAGCGGGTAGCTGCCGTCTTCTCCGGCGTCGGAGCGGGCCAGCGCCTGCGCGGTCTGGAACACCATGGTGCGGGCCTGCTCGGCTGGCACGCGCAGCTTGTCGAGCTGGCGCCGCATCAGCGGCATGTCGGCCAGCGCGCGGCCGAAGGCGCGGCGCTCGCGGGCGATGAATTCGGCCTCGGCCACCGCGCGCCGCATCAGGCCGGCGGAGCGCACGCCGTTGGACAAGCGCGAGTTGTTGACCATGTCGGCCATCTGCTGGAAGCCGCGGCCGGCTTCGCCCACGAGGTAGGCCACGGCGCCTTCGAGCCGGATCTCGCCACTCGCCATGGAGCGCGTGCCCAGCTTGTGCTTGAGCCGGATGATGCGGTAGTGGTTGTGCGCGCCGTCGTCGAGTTCGCGCGGCAGCAGGAACAGCGACACGCCCTTCATGCCGGCCGGTGCGCCGTCGGCGCGCGCGAGCACCATGGCGAAGTCGGCGTCCGGGTTGGAGCAGAACCACTTGTCGCCCCACAGGCGCCACTGGCCGTGCGCGTCCTGCGTGGCGCGGGTGAGCGTGGCGGCGATGTCGGAGCCGGCGGCCTGCTCGGTCATGAACATGGCGCCCTGAGCCAGGGTGTCGAAGTCGAGCGACTGGAAGCGCGGCAGGAAGCGCGCCACCAATTCGGGGCTGCCGAACTTCCTGAGCGTGCGCGCGAGCGAGTCGGTCATCGACACCGGGCAGCACAGGCCGAACTCGGCCTGCACGAACAGGTAGGTCAGCACGTACTTGACCAGCGGCGGCATCCTGCCCTTCCAGCCCAGGGTTTCGTCGCGGTGCGACATGGCGCCCAGGCCGAACTCGCTGAGCGCCAGGCGCTCCATCTCGACGTAGGCCGGGTGCTTGACGACCCGTTGCGCGTCGAGCCCGGTGCGGCTGCGGTGTTCGAGCGTGGGCGGGTTGCGGTCGGCGGTGCCGGCAAGCTCGTCCAGCCGCCCGCCGGCAAGCCCGCCCAGGCGCTCGAAATGCGGCAGCATGTGGCGCCGCAGGTCGTCGGGCAGGTACAGCGCGAGCAGGCGGTGCAGCTCGGTGTCGGCGGTGAACAGGTTCTGGCCGTGGCGGTCGGGAATAGGATGGGCGTGCGCGGCTTCTGGCGCGACGCCGGTGGGGGCGGCGTTTGACATGCGTTTGTCTCCTGGTTCGCCGCATTGTTGAAGCCGCAATGATCCGTGTCTAATATCAAATTGGTCTTGTTCGATTTGATTTGACTATTCATGGAGCTGCGTCACCTGCGCTACTTCTCCGTGCTGGCCGAAGAACTGCACTTCGGCCGTGCCGCGGCGCGGCTGGCGATCTCGCAGCCGCCGCTGTCGGTGGCGATCCGCCAACTGGAAGACAGCGTGGGCGCGCGCCTGTTCGAGCGCAACAGCAAAGAGGTGCGCCTGACGCCCGCCGGGCAGGCGCTGCAGGCTTCGGCGCGGCGCCTGCTGGCGCAGGCGGAGGAAGCCGCGCTGGAGGCGCGCGACGTGGCCGCCGGCTCGGCAGGGCGGCTGCGCATCGGCTTTGTCGGCGCCATGCTGTACCGCGGGCTGCCGCAGGCCTTGCGCGCCTTCCAGGCCGGGCACCCGGCGGTGCGCATCACGTTGGCCGAACTCAATTCGGGCGAGCAGATCGCAGAACTGCTGCACGACCGGCTTGACCTGGGCTTCGTCCATACCAGCCGCATGCCGGCGCAACTGCGTCAACAACTGCTACTGGTGGAGCCCTTTGTCTGCTGCCTGCCGGCGCAGCACCGGCTGGCGCGCAAGCGCGTGCTGGCGCTCGACGATCTGCGAGAAGAGCCTTTCGTGCTGTTCGCGCGCAGCGTGTCGCCGGACTACCACGAGCGCATCCTGTCGATCTGCGCCCAAGGCGGCTTCCGGCCCGAGGTGCGGCATGAGGTGCGGCACTGGCTGGCGGTGGTGTCGCTGGTGTCGCAGGGCCTGGGGGTGGCGCTGGTGCCGCATGCCATGCGCCGATCGGCCTTGCGCGGTGCGGTGTTCCGCCCGCTCGAGCATGGCGTGGCGCAGTCGGAGGCCTATGGGGTCTGGCGCGCGGGGCCGGCGAATGTGCTGGTCGAGCGCCTGCTGCAGGGGGTCGTGGCCAGTCTGCCGGGGTGACTGGAACACCCCAGGCTGCGCGCCTCGCGTCTTTGCCTGTCTTTCAATGAAGCCGTGCTGCGGCCCCGCGGTGTCTGCGCATGGCCTGATCTGCGGCCTCCGGGATTCATTCACCGTGCGTGGCGCGTGAGCGGGCCGGCGGACGCCTGCGCGACAGGTCTGCGGAAAAGCCGCGTTGCGGTCATGGTCCCATCGTCCTAAACTGAGTTCAACTAAGAAAGCTATTGGAGGCAAGTCGATGCCTGACGCGACGCATGGCCGCAATCCCCTGCTCGGCACATGGCAACTGGTGTGCTGGGATATCCGCTACGGCGACGGCCGCTCCCCGACGCTGCCCTACGGCGACGCGGCCAGCGGGTTGATCTTCTACAGCAGCGACGGCTGGATGAGCGCCTGCATCGCGCGGGCGGGGCGCAGCCGGTTGTCGAGCGAGAGCGTGCGCAGCGCGCCCGAGGCCGAGCGGCTGGCCGCGTTCGAGAGCTACTTCCAGTACGCCGGGCGCTACGCCCTGCGCGAGTCCGAGGGCCGGCAGCAGGTGGTGCACAGCATCACCCATGCGCTCAATCCGAACTTCGTGGGCACCCGGCAGGTGCGCGACATGGACTTCGACGCGCAGGGCCGGCTCACGCTGTCGGCTTCCGACACGCTGCCCGGCAGCATCATTGCGCGCCAGCATCGTCTGGTCTGGGCACGCACATGAGCGCCGTGCTGTCGCCCCTGCCGATGTTCGAGGCGCACCGTGCCATCTTCGAGCGTGCGGTGATCGCCTGCCGCGAGCGCCATGCCTGGAGTCCCTATCCGGAGCTGCCGGCCAAGTACCCCGACAGCGCCGCTGCCCAGGCCGCCGGCCGCGCCGCCTTCGAGGCGCAACTAGGGCGGCCCTTCGTGCTCGGGCAGCCCGGCGCGCCCGGCGTCGGCCAGCAGGTCGGCGAGGAAATCTCACCCTATACCCAGCAGCCGCTGGGCATCGTCTACCCGCGCGCGGACATCGATGCGCTGTTCGAGGCGGCCGAGTCCGCCATCGGCGACTGGGCGGCGGCCGCGATCGACGCGCGCATCGGCGTGCTGATGGAGGTGCTCGACGTGCTCTACCGCGAGCACCTGTTCGAAATCGTGCACGCGGTCATGCACACCGCCGGCCAGAGCTTCAACATGGCCTACACGGGTTCGGGCGTCAACGCGCTCGATCGCGGCATCGAGGCCCTGGTCCATGCCAGGCAGGCCATGGACGCGGTCACGCCCACCGCGCACTGGCAGCGCGCCTTCGGCTCGGCCCAGATCGCGCTGCACAAGCGCTACCGGCTTGTCCCGCGCGGCGTCGCCGTGTGCTTCAGTTGCGCCAGCTTCCCGACATGGAACGCCTGGCCTTCGATGCTGGCCAGCCTGGCCACGGGCAATGCGGTCATCGTCAAGCCGCACCCGGCCACGGTGCTGCCGATGGCGATTTCGGTGCGGGCGTTCCGCCACGTGCTGGCCGAGCATGGCTTCGATCCCAACCTGGTCACGCTGGCGCTCGACACCGTGGACGAGCCTCTGGGCAAGCAGTTGGTGCAGCATCCGAAGACCGCCATCGTCGACTTCACCGGCAGCGTGGCGTTCGGCGACTGGGTCGAGCGCCATGCGCATCCGGCCCTGGTGTTCACCGAAACCGCGGGCTGCAATACCGTGGTGCTGGAGTCGGCCGACGACCTGGACGCGGTGCTGCGCAGCCTGGCCACGACCCTGTGCCTGTTCAGCGCGCAAATGTGCACCAGTCCGCAGAACATCTACATGCCCGCCTGCGGCGTGCGCACGCCGCAAGGCCTGGTGCCGCTCGACGAGGTGGCGCGCCGCCTGGCCGACGCGGTGAGCGCGCTCACCGCCGACCCGAAGAAGGCCGCCATGATCCTGGCCACGCTGCAGTCGCCGCGGACCCTGGACCTGCTCGCGCGCCTGCAGCAGGAGGGCGCACGGCGCGGTCGGGTGCTGCTGCAGCCGGCCGCCTATGCGCATCCGGAGTTTCCGCAGGCGCGCACCAGTACGCCGCTGATGCTGCAGCTCACCACGGCCGAGCGCGATCTTTATGGCCAGGAGCGCTTTGGCCCGGTCAGCTTCGTGATCGCCTGCGCGGACGCGGGCGATGCCCTGGCCCAGGCCAGCCGGGACGTGACGGAGTTCGGCGGGCTGACGGCGTTCCTGTATTCCACCGATGAGGACTACATCGAGCGCGCAGAGCGGGCCTATGCACGCGCCGGCGCCCAGCTCACCATCAACCTCACCGGCCCGATGCCGCTGAACTTCGCCGCCGCGTACAGCGACTACCACGTGACCGGGCTCAACCCTGCCGGCAACGCCAGCCTGACCGACGCGGCCTTCGTGGCCGGGCGTTTCCGCATCGTGCAGTCGCGCCGCCCCGCACCCCCTGCCATTGCCTGAAGGAGAAACGAATGGGACACAACGACATTCCCGTGCTCAGTGGTGGCTTCGCGCCGATCGAGCAGGAGTTCACGCTCGACCTGACCGAGGTGGAGGGCGAGATCCCCAAGGACCTCACCGGTCTGCATGTGCGCAATGGCCCGAACCGCCGCTTCGCGGCAACGGGGCGCTACCACTGGTTCGATGGCGACGGCATGCTGCATGCGGTGCGCTTCGAGGGCGGCCGCGCCCGGTACCAGAACCGCTGGGTCCAGACCGATGCCCTGCGCGAAGAGATGGCGGCCGGCACCGCGCTGTGGCAAGGCATCAAGGATCCGCCGCGCAAGGACCGGCCCGACATGCCGATGAAGAACACCTCGAACACCGACGTCAAGTTCTACGCCGGCAAGCTCGTCTCCATGTGGTACCTGGGAGGTGACGTCTACCAGTGCGACCCGCGCGACCTGTCAACCGTCGGCAAGATCGATTTCGATCCGCGCATGAAGGGCCTGCCGGTGTCGGCGCATTCCAAGGTGGACGAGCGCACCGGCGAATTCCTGTTCTTCGCCTACGGCAAGGAGGCGCCCTACATGCACTACGGCGTGATGGACCGCTTCGGCAAGCTGCAGACCTTCATGCCGGTGCAACTTCCCGGCCCGCGCCTGCCGCACGACATGGCGGTCACGCCGAACCACACGGTGGTGCACGACCTGCCGCTGTTCTACGACATGGACGCCTTCGCCGCCGGGCGCCACAAGCTCAAGTTCCACCACCAGTTGCCCTCGCGCTTCGGCGTCATTCCGCGCCATGGCACGCCCGAGCAAATCCGCTGGTTCGAGGCCAGTCCGACCTACATGTACCACGTGTCCAACGCCTGGGAAGAGGACGACGGCCAGGGCGGCACCGAGATCGTCATGACCGGCACGCCGTTCCGGCTGCCGCGCGACTGGCGCGGCAACATCGAGGTGGAGCGCTTTCCCAAGATGCTGGCCAACCTGGAGCATGACTTCATGTTCTACGAATGGCGCTTCAACCTGCGCACCGGCCAGACCCGCGAGCGGGTGCTCGACGACATCGTGAACCAGGAGTTCCCGGTCATCAACTCCTGGATGCAGGGCTACAAAACCCGCTACTCGTGGAACGTGCTCATGGGCCGCAGCAACCGCGCAGAAGACCCGCGTTTCTGCGGCTTCGTGCGGCAGGATCTGGAGCGCGGCACCTGCACCAGCTACCACGAGGGCGTGGACAAGTGGTTCAGCGAGGCGCCCTTCGCGCCCAGGGATGGCTGGCAGGCCGAGGACGACGGTTACCTGGTCGGCTTCCTGTGGGATGGTGCGAAGAAGGCCTCGTTCGTGACCGTGTTCGATGCGCGTGACGTCGCGCAGGGGCCAGTGGCGCGCATCCGGCTGCCGCAGCGCGTGCCCAACGGCTTCCATGCCACCTGGGTCAGCGGCGAGCGGCTCGCGCGCGGCTATTGAAGGGCGTCAGACGGTCCGTCCGTCACAAGGAAATCCACCGTGATCCTGATCCCGCAACACAAGATCGATGCCTACACCGCGCGCGGCTGGTGGGGCGAACAGACGCTGTGGTCGCTGTTCGTGCAGCACCTGCACGCGCGACCCGAGGCCGAGGCGGTGGTCGACGCGCCCAACCGTGCCGAGTTCGCGCACGGCACGCCGCGCCGGCTGAGCTGGGCGCAACTGGGCGAGGAGGTCGATCGCTTCAGCCTGCTGTTGCTGGCCAGCGGCATCCGGCGCGACGAGGTGCTGGTGGTACAGATGCCCAACGGTGTCGAGCAGTTCGTGGTCTACCTGGCCTGCGCGCGGCTGGGCATCATCGTCACGCCGGTACCGGTGCAATACCGCGAGCATGAGCTGGGCCATATCCTCTCTCTCACGCGGGCGGCCGCAGCGGTGACCTTCTCGCGCATCGGCAAGCCTGGCGGCGGCCATGGCGCGGCGCGTATGTTCGTCGGCCTGCGCGCCGAGCACCCGGCGCTGAGCACCGTGCTGGCCTGGGGCGAGGCGGCGGAGCCGGGCGCGGTCGATGTCGGGGCCGCCCTGCGCTGCGTCCCGAGCGAGGCGGATCGGCGGCGGCTGGCCCAGGCCGAGAGCGCCGCCGCCGTCAGCGCGAACGACGTGTTCACCATCTGCTGGACCTCCGGCACCGAGGCCGCGCCCAAGGGCGTGCCGCGCAGCCACAACGAATGGCTGGTGGTTGCGCCCTCGATCATCGAGGCCGGTGAGATCCGGCCGCACGCGCGTCTGCTCAACCCGTTTCCGCTGGTCAACATGGCGGGCCTCTCCACCGCGTTCGCGGGCTGGCTGGTGCTGGGCGGGACCGTGGTGCAGCACCAGCCGTTCTCGCTGCCGGTGTTCCTGCAGCAGTTGCGCGAGGAGCGCATCGACTACACCGTGGCCGCGCCGGCCATCCTCAACACCCTGCTGCAGAACGAGCAGTTGCTGGCCGGCATCGACTTCGAGCGGCTCGCGCGCATAGGCTCAGGCTCGGCGCCGCTGTCGGAATGGATGGTGCGCGGCTTCGCCGACAGGTACGGCGTGCAGATCGTCAACTACTTCGGTTCCAACGAAGGCGCGGCGCTGTCGGGCAACCACGTCGACATTCCGGAGCCGGAACTGCGCGCCCAGTTCTTTCCGCGCGCCGGCGTGACCGGGCACGAGTGGAGCATCTCGACCACGCGCAAGATCCGCACGCGCCTGGTCGATCCCGAAACCGGCGAAGACATCGTGGTGGCCGGCCGGCCCGGCGAGCTGCGCTTCGACGGACCGACCATCTTCAGCGGCTACTGGAGCGCGCCCGAGCTGAGCCGGCGTGCCTTCGACGACCAGGGCTTCTATCGCACCGGTGACCTGTTCGAGATCGCCGGCGACCGCCTGCAGTACTACCGCTACGTGGGCCGTTCCAAGGACCTAGTGATCCGCGGTGGCGTCAACATCTCGGCGGAGGAGATCGAAAGCCTGCTGCTGGCGTGCCCCGGCGTGCGCGAGGTGGCCGTGGTCGGCGTGCCCGACGCCACGCTGGGCGAGAAGGTCTGTGCCTGCGTCGTCTCGGCCGAGGGCGCGCCGCTGACGCTGGAGCGCATCGTTGACTTCCTGCGTGAGCACAAGCGCGTGGCCGTCTACAAACTGCCCGAATACCTGCTGCCGCTCGACGAGCTGCCGCGCAATCCGGTCGGCAAGATCCTCAAGCGCGAGCTGCGCGAGCGCGCGCGCCTGCTCGCCCCGCCCGAGGCCGCGCGGCAGTCCACGAGGGCACCAGCGTGAAGCCGCTGCTGCTGCTGATCCCGGGCATGCTCAATACGCCCGCAGTCTGGCGCCACGTGCGGCCGCTCCTGGCCGAGCGGGCTGAGGTGCGCGTGGCCGACGTGCAGACGCAGTCCAGCATCGCCGAAATGGCGCGCGATGCCTGGACCCTGCTCGGCGACGTGCCCGCCGATGTGCCGCTGGTGCTGTGCGGCTTCTCGATGGGCGGCTACGTGGCCATCGAGATGCTGGCCAGTGCACGCCGCCCGGTGGCGGCGCTCGGCCTGCTCGACACCTCGGCGCAGCCGGAGACGCCGCAAGGCCGGGCTGCGCGCGAGAAGACGATCGCCGCGATGGAGCGCGACTTCGACAAGGCCGCTGCCGGCATTGCGCAGTTCAGCACCGCCGCCGCCAGCCAGAGCCGCCCGGAGGTGATGGACGAACTGGGCGCGCTGCTGCGCGAGGTCGGCGCTGCCACTGCGATCCGGCAGAACCGCGCCATCATGGAACGCGCCGACCACCGGTCCCTGCTGGCGGCGCTTGCGCTACCGGTGTCGGTGATGTGCGGGCGCGAGGACCGCATCACGCCGCCGGCGCTGTCCGAAGCGCTGGCTGGCCTGATCCCGGGCGCGGCCCTGGAGTGGATAGAGGACGCCGGTCACATGACGCCGATCGAACAACCCGCCCGCGTGGCCTCGCTGATCGGCACGTTGCTGGGGCGCGCATGCACAGGCAAGGAGACGCAAGCATGAAACGACGCAGCGCACTGCAAAGACTCGGATCCATGTCATTGCTGGCCTTACCCTTCGGGGCGCGGGCGCAGGGCTTTCCCGATAGGCCGCTGCGCATCGTCGTGCCGTTCGCGCCCGGCAATACGCTGGACACGGCGTTGCGACAGGTGGCCGAGGCCTTCCAGAAGCGCGTCGGCCAACCGCTGCTGATCGACAACAAGCCCGGCGGCTCCGGCATCATCGCCGCGCAAACGGTGATGGCGGCGCCGCCCGACGGCTACACGCTGCTGCTGGCCAATACCAGCATGTTCACCATCAACCCACACACCTTCGCACGCCTGCCCTACGACCCGGACAAGAGCTTTCGCCCGGTCACCAACTTCCTTGGGGCGTCAATGGTGATGGCGGTGAACAATAGCGTGCCGGCGCGCAACGTCGCCGAGTTCGTCGCCTGGACCAAGTCGCGGCCGGGCAAGGTGTC
Source organism: Xylophilus sp. ASV27 (assembly GCF_016428875.1). Lineage (GTDB taxonomy): Bacteria > Pseudomonadota > Gammaproteobacteria > Burkholderiales > Burkholderiaceae_C > Xylophilus. Next base: position 20,857 of record NZ_JAELTO010000018.1, on the reverse strand, counting down.
GTTCGCCTCGTTCACGGCCGGCAACTCCTCGCATTTCGCGGGCGTGATCCTGAACCAGCGTGCAGGTATCGACATGGTCCACGTGCCCTTCAACGGCACGCCACCGGCCGTGACCAACCTGGTCGGCGGCCAGGTCGATGCAGCCTTTCTGCCGCTGCTGGCGGTCAAGCCGCAGGTCGATGCGGGCAAGGTCAAGGTGCTGGCCGTCACCAGCCCGCAGCGCTCGCCGCTGATGCCCGAGGTCGCCACCTTCCGGGAGCAGGGCTACCCGGATCTCGAGATCTACATCTGGGCGGCCATCGTTGCGCCAGCCGCCACGCCGGGCGCGGTGGTCGACAGGCTCAATGCCGAATTCATCAGGATTCTGCAGTCGGCCGACATCAAGGAGCAGTGGCGCGCGATGGACTTCGAGCCCTTGCCCTCCACGCCCGACGAGTTCACCCGGTTCGCCCGCGCTGATTCCCGGCGCTGGGCCGAGGCGGTGAAGATTTCCGGCTTCAAGGCCGCTGAATGAACAACAAGGTTGATCCCATGGTGTCCCCTGCGTCCTTCCCATTGCGGCTGCCGGTGTTTGCCGCCCCGATGTTCCTGATTTCCGGTCCCGAGCTGGTACTGGCCGCCTGCAAGGCCGGCATCGTGGGCGCATTCCCCACGCCCAATGCGCGGCCGATCGAGACGCTCGACGCCTGGATGAAGCAGATCACCGAAGGTCTGGCCCATGCGCGCGACGAGCAGCCCGCGTCCACCATCGGCCCCTGGTGCGCCAATCTGGTCACGCATTCGTCCAACACGCGGCTGGCGCAGGACCTGGAACTGGTCGCGCGCTACCGTCCGCCCATCGTCGTGACGGCGCTGGGCAGCCCGAAGCCGGTGATTGAGGTGGTGCATGGCTACGGCGGCCTGGTGTTCGCCGACGTGGTGAGCCTGGGGCTGGCGCGCAAGGCCGCGGCCGCCGGCGCCGATGGCCTGGCCTGCGTCTGCGCGGGTGCCGGCGGACACACCGGATTTCTCTCGCCCTTTGCCTTCGTCAGCGCGGTGCGCGAGTTCTTCGACGGCCCCATCGTGCTCGGCGGCGGCATCAGCGACGGGCGCGGCATTGCCGGCGCCATCGCCAGCGGCGCCGACTATGTCTACATGGGCACGCGCTTCATCGCCGCCGCGGAGAGCATGGCCCATGCCGACTACAAGCAGATGCTGGTCGACAGCACGGTCGACGACCTGGTGGTGAGCGCCGGCGTCACCGGCACGCCGGCCAGTTGGCTCAGGGCCTCGCTGATCTCCAACGGCCTGGACCCCGACAACATGCCGCAGGCGCCGACCCGCCAGTACGACAGCAGCCAGACTCTGGCGGCGCGGCGCTGGAAGGACGTATGGGCGGCCGGGCAGGGCGTGGGCGCCACCCGCGCGGTCGAGCCGGTGGCGCTCATCGTCGAGCGGCTGGCCGGCGAATTCGCGCAGGCCCGTGCACGGTTCGGTGGCCTGTCGTACGCGGACGGCGCCGCGCCTTCGCCGGGCGCACGCCTGAGGAGCGTCGCATGAGCACGCAGGTCTACGTCCTCGGCGGCTACCAGACCGACTTCGCCAAGGCCTGGTCACGCCACGGCCAGGACCTCTCGGACATGACGCGCGAGGCCACGCTGGGCGCGCTGGCAGCGGCCCGGGTCGAGGCGGCCGAGGTGCAGAGCATCCATGTCGGCAACGCCTTTGGCGAACTGCAGCGCCAGCAGGCGCACCTGGGCGCGATGGTGGCGCAGGTGGTGCCCGAACTCTGGGGCGTGCCGGCGATGCGGCACGAGGGCGCCTGCGCCTCGTCCTCGCTGGGCGTGCTGGCGGCCATGGCCGAGATCGAGGCCGGGCGCTACGACTGCGTGCTGGTGCTGGGGGTGGAGGAGTTCAAGAACCTGCCCGGCCACGTGGCGTCGCAGAACCAGAACGCCGCCGCCTGGCAGGGCCGCGAGGACATCGACTGCACCTTCATGTGGCCGGCTGCCTTTGGCCAGGTGGCGCGCGAGTACGAACTGCGCTACGGCCTCGACCGGCGTCACCTGAACCGCATCGCCGAACTCAACTATGCCAGCGCGCGGCGCAACCCGCTGGCCCAGACCCGGCAGTGGCGCTTCGACGCGCAGAGCTTCACCGATGACGACCAGGCCAACCCCGTGATCGAACCCGGCACCCGCCGCCAGGATTGCGGCCAGGTGACCGACGGCGCCTGCGCCGTGGTGCTGGCCTCCGAGCGCTTCGTGCGCGCCAGGAGCAGCGCGCCCGGACGTCTGGCGCGCATCGCCGGCTGGGGGCACCGCAACGCCGGTCTGCGGCTGGCCGACAAGTTCGAGCGCAGCCGCGGGCAGCCCTACGTCTTTCCCCATCTGCGACAGGCCATCGAGGATGCCTGGCGCCGCGCCGGTGTGCCGGGCATCGAGGCCGTGGACGGCGTGGAGACGCACGACTGCTTCACCACCACCGAGTACCTGGCCATCGACCACCTCGGTCTCACCGCGCCGGGACAGAGCTGGCAGGCGGTGGAAGACGGCAGCATCGAGGCTGGCGGCCGCTGTCCGGTCAACATGAGCGGTGGCCTGATCGGCTGCGGGCATCCGGTGGGCGCCACCGGCGCGCGCATGCTGTTCGACGCGGCGCGCCAGGTCACAGGCCAGGCCGGCGACTGCCAGATCGACGGCGCCGAGCGCATCCAGACGCTCAACATCGGGGGGTCCTGCGCGACCGTGGTGAGCTTCGTGGTGGCCCGCGGCGCGGTCTAGGGAGGTGTGTATCAACCCGATTTCGGGAGAAGCGCCACCGCGGGCAAGCCCTTGAAATGCGCAACGCGGGTCAGCAACTGCGCATCCGGATGGCGCGAGGTCGAATAGACGATGACACGCCCTATGCTGGTATCCAGCGGCACGGCCATGCACTGACTTCGCTGAGCGATGCGAGTGCCTGCGCGACGCACAGCCTCGGGGTGCTGACCTCCAATCGTCGCCTTCCCTATGATCGTGGAATGGACACGCCACGCCACTGATGCCCGACCTCGACCTTGACCTCACCCGCGACGCACTCGCCACCAGCACCCTCGACCACGGCCTGCAACTGCTGGGTGAGCGCTGGACCATGGCGGTGGTGCTGGGCGCCTTTCTGGGTGTGCGCCGCTTCGACGAATGGCAAAGCCGCCTGGGCATACCGCGCCACACGCTGGCGCAGCGGCTGCGCTCACTCACTGAACTGGGGCTGCTGCGCCAGCGGCCCTACCAGCAACGGCCTTTGCGCCACGCCTACCACCTGACGACCAAGGGCATGACGCTGTATCCGCATGTGCTCATGATGTGGGTGTGGGAGCGGCGCTGGGGCAGGCGCGCGCTCGATTTGCCCGAGCGCCTGGTGCACACGCGCTGCGGACACGCTTTCGCGCCCGCTCTGGCCTGCGAGGCCTGTGGAGAGAAGGCCGGCATCGGCGACCTGCGCTTCACGCTCGCGCCCAACACGGCGCTGCAGGGGAGGCCGTCGGTACGGTCACGGGCGCCGCGCCTGGCCGCCTCCGATGGCGCTGAGCCGAGCCATGGCCTGACTGTGGACCGTTGGGTGCTGCTGATCGTGTCGGCCGTACTCCTCGGCTGCCATCACTTCGATGCGCTCAGCCATGTGCTGGGCATTGGCAGCAGCGTGCTGAGCCGCCGCCTGGCCAACATGGTGGATGCGGGCCTGCTGCTGTGCCAGACCGACCTGGCCGACGGCCGCCGCAAGATCTACCGGCTGACGCCCGCCAGCCGTGACCTGTTCGGCTACATCCTCTGCTTTGCGGCGTGGGCCAGCCGACACCACTTCGGTGAACCGAGCTCGATCCGCCCGACCCACCGTGCCTGCGGCCGGCCGTTCCGGCCGCAGGTGGTGTGCAGCCACTGCCGCGCACCGCTGCTGGCGCACGAAGTGCGATTCGAAATGGCGCCTCAGTGATCGGGCGCCCTTGCGCAAGAATCAGGCGTACACGATGTCCACGGCGATGTTGCCGCGCGTGGCGTTGGAGTAAGGGCAGACCTGATGCGCGGCATTGACCAGCTTCATCTTCTGCTCGTCGTCCAGGCCCGGCAGGCTGATGGACAGCTTCACCGCGATGCCGTAGGCCGCGCCGCCGTCGGTCGGGCCGAGCGAGACGGTGGCATACACGGCCACGTCTTCCGGCACCTTGACCCCGACCTTGCCGGCCACGGCCTTCATCGCGCCGATGAAGCAGGCCGAGTAGCCGACGGCAAACAATTGCTCCGGGTTGGTGCCGGGCTTGCCGGAGCCGGGCGGGTTGAGCTTGACGTCGAGGGCGCCGTCGCTGCTCTTGCCGGCGCCGCCGTCGCGGCCGCCGGTGGTGTGGGATTGCGCGGTGTAGAGAACCTTGTCGAGTGGCTTGGTCACGGTGCTTCCTTTGCTGGGTTGAGGGAGGGAGGAAAATGGGTCAGGCGGCCACGCGCAACTGGTCGCGCAACGCCTGCAGTTGCCGGGTGAGTGCCAGCAGTTCGGCAATGGAGCACTGGCTGGCCTGCAGCAGGCATTCCGGCAGGGCGCGCGCGCGCGCCTTCAGGCGCCGGCCAGCGGCGGTCAGGGTAATCAGCACGCGGCGCTCGTCGCCAGCGTCGCGCAGGCGGGCGAGCAGGCCTGCCGCCTCCATGCGCTTGAGCAGGGGCGTGAGCGTGCCGGAGTCGAGCGACAGCCGTGCGCCCAAAGCCGACACTGTCAGCCCATCTTCCTCCCACAGGGCGAGCATCACCAGATACTGCGGGTAGGTGAGATTCAGCTTGTCCAGCAGCGGTTTGTAGACCTTGGTCATGGCCAGCGACGCGGAGTACACCGCAAAGCACAGCTGGTGGTCCAGCCGCAGCAGTTCGTCGGTGCTCAAGGTCGTCGTTGGCATGGCTGTAATGTAGTGCTCAATTGAATTGAGTGCAATTTAATTGGAAAAACCGCGCCATGCACGCGGTCTTGCGGGGCGATGGCATCGTGAAGTATGACACGCCCACGCGCCCTAGTAACTGTACACGCCGCGTCCGGTCTTGCGGCCCAGGCGTCCGGCCGCGACCATTTCCTTGAGCAACGGGCAGGCGCGGTACTTGCTGTCGCCGAACTCGGCGAGGTAGACCTCCATCACCGCCAGGCACACGTCCAGGCCGACCATGTCGGCCAGCGCCAGCGGGCCGATCGGCTGGTTGCAACCGAGTTTCATGCCCGCGTCGATGTCCTCGGGCGACGCCAGTCCCTCGGCGAGCACGAAGAAGGCCTCGTTGATCATCGGCACCAGAATGCGGTTGACCACGAAGCCCGGCGCGTTCTTCACCGTGATCGGCGTCTTGCCGAGCTTCTCGGCCAGGGCCTTGACGGCATCGTGCGTGGCGTCGCTGGTCTGCAGGCCGCGGATGATCTCCACCAGCGCCATCATCGGCACCGGATTGAAGAAGTGCATGCCAATGAAGCGGTCGGCGCGGCCGGTGGCGGCGGCGAGCTTGGTGATGGAAATGGATGAGGTGTTGGAGGCCACGATCACCTCCGGCTCCAGCAGCGCGTCGGCCTGCTGCAGGATCCTGAGCTTGAGCTCGTAGCTCTCGGTGGCGGCCTCGATCACGAGTTGCGCCTTCTTCAGCGCCTCGTAGTCCGTCGAGGTCGCTATGCGCGCCAGGGTGGCGCTCTTGTCGGCAGCGGTGATCTTCTCTTTCTTGATCAGGCGCTCCAGGCTGCCCTCGATGGTGGCGATGCCCTTCTGCACAGCGGCATCCGAAATGTCCACCATCACCGCATTGATGCCGGATACGGCGCAGGCCTGCGCGATGCCATTGCCCATGGTGCCGGCTCCGATGATGCCGACGGTCGAAATCGTCATGTCTATATCTCCTGAACGGTCCGAAAAAACCCGAATCCTATACACGTTTTCAGCGCGCTCGCCGCGCGGCGCTTGCCTTCCGCGCCTGCTCGCGCTGGCGGCGGCGCTCGAGCCTCTGAAACTCCTTGTCGTGGCGGCGGATGTGCAGCGACAGCCAGTCGCGCAGCACCTCGGACAACTGCGAGGCCACGGTGATGCTGCCGTCATCCAGGCGGCGCTGCAGTTGCAGCAGCTTTTCCATGAAGGCCGCGTGCACTTGCTTGTGCGCCTCCAGGTCCGGGAAGGCCATGCGTGCCATCAGCTCCTCTTCGCGCACGAGATGTTCGCGTGTGCTTTCGATGGTGCGGCTCAGTATGGACGCCACCACGCTGCGGCCGGTGCCGTGGCTGGTGGCGGTATGCAGCTCGTTGACCAAGTCGACCAGGTGGCGGTGATCCTGGTCTATCGGTCCGCCGTCGATGACCATGTCGTCGGCCCATTCAAAGTAAGCCATGCTCAGCTCTCTCCCGTGTCGCCATGGGAGGCCGCTGCGTCTTCCAGGGCCGCCTGCTGCCGTACGCGGAAGGCGCCGACCGTGCGCACCAGCGACAGGGCCCGGGCTTCCAGCGACTGGGCCGCGGCGGCGGACTCCTCCACCAGTGCGGCGTTCTGCTGCGTGACCTGGTCCATCTGCGCCATGGCCTGGTTGATCTGCTCGATGCCGTGCGACTGATCCTGGCTGGCGGTGCTGATTTCGCCCATGATGTCGGCCACGCGGCGCACGCTCACCACGATCTCGTCCATGGTGCTGCCCGCCTTCTCCACCAGCGTGCAGCCGCCGCTGACGTTGTGCACCGACTCGTCGATCAGCGTCTTGATCTCCTTGGCCGCTTCGGCCGAGCGCCGCGCCAGCGAGCGCACCTCGGAGGCCACCACCGCGAAGCCGCGTCCCTGCTCTCCGGCGCGGGCCGCCTCCACCGCCGCGTTCAGCGCGAGGATGTTGGTCTGGAAGGCGATGCCATCGATGATCCCGATGATGTCGGCGATCTTGCGCGACGAGGTGTTGATCGCCTCCATGGTGTGCACCACGTCGCTCACCACCTGGCCGCCGCGCAAAGCCACCTGCGAGGCCGACTCGGCCAGTTCCGCCGCATGCTTGCCGCTGGCAAAGTTCTGCTGCACGGTGCCCGACAGTTCCTGCATGGCGGCAGTGGTCTGCTCCAGTGCGCTGGCCTGCTCCTCGGTGCGGCTGGACAGGTCCAGGTTGCCGCTGGCGATCTGCGCGGTGGCCGTTGCCATGGAATCGCTGCCGCCGCGCACCTCGGCCACGATGCGGGCCAGACTCTCGTCCATGTCCTTGAGGGCCTGCAGCAACTGTCCGGTCTCGTCGGTGGAGTCCACCTCGACCCGGTTGCCCAGTTCTCCGCCGGCCACCGCCTGCGCCACGCGCACTGCCCGCGCCATGGGAGTCGTGATGGAGTGTGTGATGCGCCAGGCCATGACCACGCCCAGCGCCAGCGCGGCCAGGCCAATCAGCAGCAGCGTCCAGCGCGCGGCATTGGCCTGTGCGCCGGCCGTCCGACCGGCGTCCATCGCCACTTTTTTCTCCAGTGCCGCCAAGTCATCGCAGGCCTGCGAGGCGATGGCCAATTGCGGCAGCGTGACGGTCTTGAGCTCCTGGGTCGCCGCTTCGTCCTGACCGGCATCCAGCAGTTCATGGAAGCGCGCCTGCGATTTGACGTAGGCCTGCCGCGCCTGCTCGGCCCTGTCCAGCAGGGCGCGGGCCGCGGGCAACTCCACCGTGTCGTGCAGCAGCTTGAAGGCGGCGATGAAGCGTTCCCGCCCCTGCACCACTTCCTGGCGCAGTTGCTGGCGCTCCTGCTCATTGCTGATCAGTTGCTGCACCGTACGGCGTGCATTGACTGCGGCAATCTGGCTCAACGTATTGGCGGCATCGGCTTTGGGCCATTCCACATCAATGATGTGATGCGTGGCGCTGGCGAGATTGGTCATGCGCAAAAGCGCCACCGCCACGATGCACAGCATCAGGGCGATGAGCACGCCGAAAGCCAGGCCCAGGCGGGCGCCGATGCGCAAGCTGCGCGCGGGGGAAGGGGGGGAAACGGCAGACATCATGTAGGTGTTGGGGCTTGTTGGGAACGTGGGGAGGTCGCCGCAACGGCGCCTTGCTCATCTCTTGTGCATTCAAAGTGGATGGGTCACCAGCCGGTACTCCGGCTCCTCCGGGTAGGCGCGTATCTCGAAGCCCAGCCGGCGCATGAGGCCCAGCATCCTGCTGTTGCCCACCAGCACCAGGCCCTGGATTTCGGCCAGGCCGCGCTCGCGTGCCACGTCCATGAGGCTGAGCATCAGGCGTGCGCCCAGGCCCTGGCCGGCAAAGTCGTCGGCCACCAGCAGGGCGAATTCGCAGCTCGCGGGGTCGGGGTTGATAGCGTAGCGCGACACGCCGACGATGCGCTCGGTGTGACAGGCCTCCCCGGCGTCGTCGGTGCCGCGCTCGCGGCGCACCGCGACCAGCGCCATGTCGCGGTCGTAGTCGATCAGCGTGAAGCGCGCGAGCAGCGAGGGCGGCAGATCGACGATGTGCGAGGCGAACCGGAAATAGCGGCTCTCGGGCGAGAGTTCACGCACCAGGCGCTGGATCATCTGCGCGTCGTCCGGACGGATCGGGCGCACCAGGTACTCACCGCCGCCGCGCAGCGGCCAGGCCTGCTCGTGGCGCGCCGGGTAGGGCAGGATGGACAGGTGCCCATACGGCCCCGGATGGCCCGCGCCGCCGCTGGCCGGCGGAGTGGCTGCGGCAAGGACGATGCGCGCATCCACCGCCACGGCGCCCTGCGCGTCCACGATCAAAGGGTTGATGTCCATCTCGCGCAGTTGCGGCAGCGCGCATACCATCTCGGACACGCGCAGCAGAACCTGCTCCAGCGCCGCAGTGTCGACGGCGGCGGCGCCGTGCCACTCGCCCAGCGTCTGCGCCACGCGCGAGCGCTCGATCAGGCGGCGTGCCAGGAACTGGTTGAGTGGCGGCAGTTCCGTGGCGCGGTCAGCCATCAGCTCGACCATGGTGCCGCCAGCACCGAAGCTGATCACCGGGCCGAACGGGGCGTCCGTCGCCAGGCCGATGCAGACCTCGCGCCCGCGCCGCGCGCGTGCCATGGGCTGTACCGTCACGCCGTGCAGGCGCGCGGCGGGCGCCAGGCGCGCCACGCGCTGCACCATGGCCTCATGGGCGTCGCGCACCGCCGCGGCGCTGCGCAGGTCGAGCGCGACGCCGTCCACGTCCGATTTGTGCGCGATGTCGGGCGAATCGATCTTGAGCGCCACGGGAAAGCCGAGCTGTGTCGCGATCAGCATGGCCTCTTGCGCGCTGCGCGCCAGCAGCGTGCGCGTCACCGGGATGTGAAAGGCCGCGAGCAGCGCCTTTGACTCCATCTCGGTCAGATTGCTGCGGCGCTCGGCCAGCACGCCCTCGATCACCAGGCGTGCACCCTCGATGTCGGGCGCGGCCAGCGTGGCCGCCAGCGGTGGCGGCGTCTGCTGCAGCAACTGCTGGTTGCGGTGGTAGGCGGCAATGCTGCCGAACGCGCCCACGGCCGCCTCGGGCGTGCGAAAGCTCGGCACCTGGGCAGCGCGCAGCAATTCGCGCGCGGGCAGCACCGAGGTATCGCCCATGCAGCATGACAGCAGGGGTTTGTCGGCCTGCTGGCGGGCCTCGGCCAGCACCTGCGCCACGGCGACTGCGTCTGTGCCGGGTTTGGGCGAGAACAGGGCCAGCACGCCGTCGATCTCGCGCTCGGCCAGCGCGGCGGCGAGGGCGGCGCGGTAGTGCTCCGGGCCGGCCTCCTCGGACAGGTCGATCAGGTCCTGCAGCGTGGCCGGTGCCGGCACCTGCGGCGCCAGGCGGGTCTGCGCGGCTTCGCTCAGCCGCCCCAGCTCCAGCCCGATGTCGCTCGCCCAATCCGCCGCCAGCACGCCGGGGCCGCCGCCGTTGGTCACCACGGCCAACCGCCGGCCCACCGGCCGGTGGCGCGATGCCAGGCATTTGGCAGCCGAGAACAGTTCCACGAAAGAACGCACGCGCACCGCGCCGGCACGGCGCAGCGCAGTGTCGAACACCTCATCGCTGCCGACGATGGCGCCGCTGTGCGTCTGCGCCGCCGCACTGCCGGCGGGCCTGCGGCCGGCCTTGAGCACCACCACCGGTTTGGCACTGGCGGCCGAGCGCAGCGCGCTCATGAAGCGGCGCGCGTCGTGAATGCCCTCCATGCAGACTGCGATGCTGCGGGTGTGCGCATCGTGGGCCAGAAAGTCCAGCGCCGCGGCCAGGCCCAGGTGCGTGTGCGGCCCGAGCGAGATCACGCTGGAGAAGCCCACCGCATTGCTTCCGGCCCAGTCGAGCACGGCCGCGGTGAGCGCGCCGGACTGGCATACCAGCGCCAGCGAACCGTCCTGCGCCAGCGGCCCGGCGGCGCTGGCATTGAGCTGCAGCGCGGGGCGCTGGATGCCGAGCGAGTTGGGCCCGAGCAGATGCATGCCTGCACGCCGTGCGATCTGGTGCAGTTGCGCAGCCTGCGGCGCGCCCACTGCGCCGCCGAGCATCAGGGCGGCGCGGCAGCGCATGCGCGCGGCCGTCTCCAGCCCGGCGGCCAGCTCCTGCGGCGGCAGCGCGATCACCGCCAGATCGGCGCGCGCCTGCGTCAGGTCGGCCAGCGTGCCGCTGGTATGGCTGTCCAGGAAATTCAGCGTGCCCGCATAGCGCTGGGCGCGCAGCGCCGCATGCAGCGCCCGTGCCTGCGGCGTGTGCGCCGCTGCGGCCTCGGCGCTGCCTGCCAGCACGACGATGGAGCCGGGCGCGAACAACGGTGTCAGATAGTGCTTGTCCAGCATGGGTGGGCTCCGGTGGATGGTGAGGTCTCTGCGCGCGGTCGCAGCCGCTGGCGGCTACGCCGTGGGGAGCCGGCTCACTGTATGGCGTGGGGTACTGGGAGTTTGTTGATATCCATCAACCGGCGGTTTGACGGTGATCAGCAGAATGGCAAATGGTTCTTTCACCCTTTCTGGAATCTTTCATGGTCATGGATGCCCCATCGGAGTACGAGCGCCTGCGGGAGGCGCAGCGCAAGGCCGCGCTCGCGCTCGACGAATCGGTACATGCCCAATTGGCGCGCTCATGCAGCGGCCTGTCACCCATCGCGCTGGCCCTGGCGCACGCCGACTGGGCGCTGCATCTGATGGCCTCGCCGGGCCGCCAGGCGGTGCTGGCCCAGCGCGCGCTCGATCTCTCGCTGCAGGCGTGGCAGAACCTGGGCGCAAACCTCATCGCCAAGGTCAGGAACGAAGAGGCCGAGCCTGACAAGGACGGCCGCTTCGCCGACGCCGCCTGGCGCGAATGGCCCTTCGACGCGGTCAAGGAGAGCTTCAAGGCGGTGGACAGTTGGTGGCGCGAGGCAGCGCAGCAGGGCGGCGGCGTCTCGCACCACCATCAGCACATGGTGAACTTCTTCACCGGCCAGGCGCTCGACGCGCTGGCGCCGTCGAACTGGGCCTTCACCAACCCCGAAGTACTGCGCGCGGCGCAGGCCAGCCGGGGCCGGTCGCTGGAGGAAGGCATGCGCTTCTTCCTGCAGGATCTGCGCGAGCAACTGAGCGCGGGCCCGGACACGCCGGCCGAGCCGCCGGCACCGCTGCAGCACGTGGTGGGCAAGGACGTCGCCGTCACGCCCGGCAAGGTGGTGTTCCGCAACCACCTGATCGAGCTGATCCAGTACAGCCCGAGCACGGACAAGGTGCTGCCCGAGCCGGTGTTGATCGTGCCCTCCTGCATCATGAAGTACTACATCCTGGACCTGTCGCCGCACAATTCCATGGTCAGGTACCTGGTCGAGCAGGGGCACACGGTGTTCATCATCTCCTGGCGCAATCCCGATGCGTCGGACCGCGACCTGAAGATGCAGGACTACCTCAGCGCCGGTGTGCTCGCCGCCATGGCCGCGGTCAAGTCGCGCAGCGGCGCAGAGCGGCTGCACACCGTGGGCTACTGCCTGGGGGGCACGTTCCTGGCGATCGTCGCCGCGGCGCTCGGGCGGCTGGCGCGCAAGAAGACCGAGCGCACGGCCAAGGAGCAGGCGCTGATCCCGGCCGACCTGCCCGAGCTGGCCTCGGTGATCCTGCTGGCCGCGCAGACCGACTTCACCGAACCGGGCGAACTGGGCGTGTTCATCGACGAGGACCAGCTCGCCTCGCTGCGCCAGAGCATGAACGAGCGCGGCTACCTGTCGGGCCGGCAGATGGGCGGCTCGTTCGTCTACCTAGCCTCGCGCGGCCTGCTATGGGGGCGCAACACGCGCCGCTACCTGCTGGGCGAGGACGACGCCAGCTTCGACCTCATGAGCTGGAACGCCGACACCACGCGGCTGCCCGCGCGCATGCACTCCGAATACCTGAGCGCGCTGTTCCTCAACAACGCGCTGGCCGCGGGCCAGTACCGCTTTGCCGGCGCCACCGTGGCCCTGATGGACATCCAGGCGCCGATGATGGTGGTAGCCACCACGCGCGACCACGTTTCGCCCTGGAAGTCGGTCTACAAGATCCACCTGCAGACCGACACGCACGTGACCTTCGTGCTGGCCGAGGGCGGGCACAACGCAGGCATCGTCTGCGAGCCCGGCCGCCCGCGGCGCAGCTACCAGATCGCCAGCGTCGAGGACAACAGCGGCTGGATCGACCCGGACGACTGGAAGGCCCAGGCGCCGGTGCGGCCGGGCTCCTGGTGGGAGGCCATGCACGCATGGCTCGCGGAGCGCTCCGGCGCGCCGGCCAAGCCGCCGGCGATGCGCGCTGAACATGTCCTGTGCGATGCGCCCGGAAGCTACGTGATGACGCGCTATGCAGACTGAGGTCGCCAACCAGCTCGGAGTCGTCGCCGAGCACCTGCAACGCCTGGTGGCGCAGTTCGAGACCCTGGGTGCGCGCATCACGTTCCTGGCCCGCACGCTGCACCTGCCCTTGCAGACCACGGCCGAGACGCGGGCCGCGCTGCACTGCGACGGTGAAGCCGGCACGTCCGGCGCCCACCAGCGCGAGGCCCGCATGCGCGAGGAATTGCGCGGACTGCTGGTGCTGCGATACGAGATGGTGGCGCACCTGGCGGCCGACACGAGCGTGGGCGCCCAGGCCGTGCGCGACATCCTGCTCTGCGCCAACGACCGGCTGCTGTGCAAGGGCTTCGCGCCGGAGGCGCCCGGCATGAATCTGCGGCCGCTGTTTGAAGGCGTCTACGACTGAGACGTCCTGAAAGAACCCGCCGTGCCCGCTCGTCCCGCAAGAACGTGCCCATCGGCGCGCGAATGTCCGGCATGACGGCCCTGCGGCTGCGCTCGGTGCCTTGATGGCGCACGTTCGTGCAGTCCGCTCGGACACGCCGGATTCATTCACGCCTTCCAAGCCGCGCGCCCCCTTTTCTATTCCTTTTGTGCAGATCACTTCCATGACATCCAACCCCTTCAGCCTCAGCGGCAAAAAAGGCCTGATCCTCGGCATCGCCAACGACCACAGCATCGCCTGGGGCTGCGCCCGGCTGCTGCGCGAGCTGGGCGCCGACGTGCTCGCCACCTGCCTCAACGACAAGGCCCGCAAGTACGTCGAGCCGCTGACCGCGCCGCTGGGCATCGAGCTGATCAACTGCGACGTCGAGGCCCCGGGCCAGCTCGAGGCAGCCGTCGAACACGCGGTGCGCAAGTTCGGCCAGCTCGACTTCGTGATCCACTCTATCGCCTGGGCGCCGCTGCAGGATCTGCATGGCAAGGTCGTCGACAGCTCGCGCGAGGGCTTTGCGCGTGCCATGAGCGTGTCGTGCCACTCGTTCGCCGAGCTGGCCAAGCTCAGCGCGCCGCACATGCAGGCGGGCGGCAGCATGCTGTCCATGACCTACCTGGGCTCGGGCGAGGCGGTGCCGCACTACGGCCTGATGGGGCCGGTGAAGGCGGCACTGGAGTCGATGGTGCGCTACATGGCCATGGAGCTGGGGCCGCGGAACATCCGCGTGCATGCCGTCTCGCCCGGCCCGATCCTGACGCGCGCGGCCTCGGGCATTGCCGAATTCGACAGCCTCATGGCCACGGCCAAGGCCAAGGCCCCGCTGCAGCGCTTGGTGACGCTGGAGGAGATCGCGCAGCTCAGCGCCTTCCTGTGCTCCGATGCCGCCTCGGGCATGACCGGGCAGGTGGTCTATGTGGATGCCGGCGTGCACGCCGTCGATTGAGCGCTTTTTCCCCTGAGGTACCACACGCATGAATGCTGACCTGAACCCCGATACCGAATGGATGGAGAACGTCACCTATGACGAACTCAGCGTCGGCCAGAGCGCGCGCCTGCTGCGCACGGTGCGACTGGAGGACATCCAGACTTTCGCCGCCGTCTCCGGCGACATCAACCCCGCGCACCTGAACGCCGAGTACGCCGACGCCACCATGTTCCAGGGCGTGATCGCGCACGGCATGCTGGGCGCGGCGATGATCTCGGCGCTGTTCGGCACCCGCTTCCCCGGCCCGGGCACGATCTACCTGGGGCAGGAGCTCAAGTTCACCAAGCCGGTGCGCATCGGCGACACGCTGACGGTGCTGGCCACCGTGAGCGAGAAGGACGACGAGAAGAAGCGCGTCGCCATGGACTGCCTGGTCACCAACCAGAAGGGCGAGGTGGTGCTCAAGGGCGTGGCGCGCCTGATGCCGCCGACGAAGAAGGTGCGCGTGCCCCGGGTGAACGCGCCGCAGGTGCAGCTGTTCGACCCCGAGGCCCGGCACAAGGAACTCCTGGCGCGCGTCGCCGGCCTGCAGGCGGTGCGCTGCGCCGTCGTCCACCCCTGCGATGCCGGCTCGCTCAGCGGCGCCATGGAAGCCGCCGGCCACGGCCTGATCGTGCCTGTGCTGATCGGGCCCGAGGGCCGCATCCGCCGCGTCGCCGAGGAAGCCGGCATCGACCTGGGCGGCGTGCAGATCATCGCGGTCGAGCACAGCCACGCCGCCGCCGAGCGCGCCGCGGCCATGGCCGCCGGCCACGAGGTCGAGGTGCTGATGAAGGGCAGCCTGCACACCGACGAGCTGCTCAAGGCGGTGCTGGCCCAGCCCGCGCTGCGCACCGGCCGGCGTCTGTCGCACGTGTTCCGCTTCGACGTGCCGCTGTACCCCAAGCCGCTGCTGATCACCGACGCGGCCATCAACATCCGCCCCACGCTGCTGGAGAAGGCCGACATCATCCAGAACGCCATCCATTTCGCGCAGGTGCTGGGCATCGCCTGCCCGCGGGTGGCCATTCTGTCGGCCGTGGAGACCGTCACGCCCGGCATTCCCTCCACGCTCGACGCCGCCGCCCTGTGCAAGATGGCCGACCGGCGCCAGATCACCGGCGGCCTGCTCGACGGCCCGCTGGCATTCGACAATGCCGTCTCCATGGAGGCCGCGCGCATCAAGGACATCGTCTCCGAGGTGGCCGGGCGGGCCGACATTCTGGCCGTGCCCGATCTGGAGAGCGGCAACATGATAGCCAAGCAGCTCGAATACCTGGCCGGCGCCAGCGGCTCGGGCCTGGTGCTGGGTGCGCGCGTGCCGATCGCGCTGACCAGCCGCGCCGACGGCCCCATGGTGCGCGTCGCCTCCGCTGTGCTGGCCGTGCTGGCCGCGCATGACCAGCGCCGGCAGCAGGCGGAGAACGCCTGGAAGCTCGGCTGAACCCCGCAGACAGGACCGCACCATGGCCATTCTCGCCGTCAACGCCGGCTCTTCCTCGCTCAAGTTCTCGTTGCATCCCCTGCAGGACGGACAGGTGCAGCCGCATGTGCTGTCGGGCTGCATCCAGGGGCTCGAACCCGGCGGCAGCCCCGCGCTCGACTGGGGCTACCAGGGGCGCAAGCAGCAGCAGGCGCTGGCCGTGCCGGCGGGCAGCGATCCTTTCAGCGCGGCGCTGGAGCGCCTGCGCGCGCTGTTGCAGGGGCTGCACGGCGCGCCCGCCATCGAGGCCGTGGCCCACCGCGTGGTGCATGGCGGCGGCGTCTTCACCGGCAGCGTGCTGGTCACCGAGGAGGTGCTCGAACAACTGGCGCGCTTCAACTCGCTGGCGCCGCTGCACCAGCCGCACAACCTCGAAGGCATCCGGCGCTTTCGCGCCGCGTTTGCGCAGATGCCGCAGATCGCCTGTTTCGACACCGCGTTCCACGCCAGCATGCCGGAGGTGGAATACGCCTTCGCGCTGCCGCAGCCGCTGCGGCAGCAGGGCGTGCGCCGCTACGGCTTTCACGGCCTGTCCTACCAGTACATCATGTCCGTGCTGCTGGAGCAGACCCCGCGCGGCCGCGGCCGCGTGCTGATGGCCCACCTGGGCAACGGCGCCAGCCTGTGCGCCTGCCGCGAAGGCGCCAGCGTCGCCACCACCATGGGCTTTTCCGCGCTGGACGGCCTGATGATGGGCACGCGCAGCGGCGCGCTCGACGCCGGCGTGCTGCTCTACCTGCTGGAGCAGGGCTGGACGCCGGCGCGGATCCAGACGCTGCTGTACAAGCAGAGCGGCCTGCTGGGCGTCTCCGGCATCTCGGCCGACATGCGCAAGCTGCGCGCCGACGGCAGCGCGAGCGCGCAGCGCGCCATCGACCAGTTCACCTACCGCGTGGTGCGCGAGAGCGGCGCGCTGGCCGCCACCCTGGGCGGCCTGGACCTGCTGGCCTTCAGCGGCGGCATTGGCGAGAACGACGCCGTGCTGCGCGAACAGGTCTGCGCGCGGCTGGCCTGGCTGGGCCTTCGCATGGACCCGGAGCGCAACCGGCAGGCCGACGGCAAGGCCGCCCATGCCATCCATGCGCCGGGCAGCGCGGTGGAAATCTGGGTCGTGCCTACCGACGAGGGCCGCGTGGCGGCGCGCGAGGCGGCCGCGCTGCTGCGGGAGGCGGCCTTGGCGTTGCTATAAAATATATAGCTAAAAGCCCAGGTGATGCCTGGGCTACAGCCATATTTACCCAAAAATTCCGGTCTCAGGGCCGGCAGAGCCCCCGAGCCAGCCGGTACAGTGGCGGCCTCATCACTGCGGAGCCTGTTCATGACCACCCTCGGCACCCCCCTGTCCCCGAACGCCACGCGCGTCATGCTGCTTGGCGCCGGCGAACTCGGCAAGGAGGTGCTGATCGCGCTGCAGCGGCTCGGCGTCGAGACGATCGCGGTGGACCGCTACGAGCACGCGCCCGGCCACCAGGTGGCGCACCACGCCCGCACCCTCCAGATGAGCGACCCGGCCCAGCTCAAGGCGCTGATCGAGGCCGAGCGCCCGCTGCTGGTGGTGCCCGAGATCGAGGCCATCGCCACCCCCGTGCTGCAGGAACTGGAAGCCGCCGGCCTGGTGCGCGTGGTGCCCACCGCCCGCGCCGCGCGCCTGACCATGGACCGCGAGGGCATCCGCCGCCTGGCCGCCGAGACGCTGCGCGTGCCCACCAGCCCCTACGCTTTCTGCGACTCGCTGGCCGAGCTGCAGGCCGCCATCGACGGCGTCGACGGGCATGGCATTGGCTACCCCTGCATCGTCAAGCCGGTCATGAGCAGCTCGGGCAAGGGCCAGAGCAGGATCGACGGCCCGGCCGACGTGCGCAAGGCCTGGGACTGCGCCATGGCCGGCGGCCGCGTGAGCCACGGCCGCGTCATCGTCGAGGGCTTCATCGACTTCGACTACGAAATCACCCTGCTGACCGTGCGCGCGTTGGACTCGGCCGGCGACATCCGCACCCGCTTCTGCGAGCCGATCGGCCACCTCCAGGTCGGCGGCGACTACGTCGAGAGCTGGCAGCCGCACCCGATGCACCCGAGCGCCCTGGCGCGCGCGCAGGACATCGCGCTGGCCGTCACCGGCAACCTGGGCATCGGCCACGACGGCCAGCCCGGCGGCCTGGGCCTGTTCGGCGTCGAGCTGTTCGTCAAGGGCGAGGACGTCTGGTTCAGCGAGGTCAGCCCGCGCCCGCACGACACCGGCATGGTCACCATGGCCACGCAATGGCAGAACGAGTTCGAACTGCACGCCCGCGCCATCCTCGGCCTGCCGGTGGACGCCACCCTCAGGAGCCCGGGCGCCAGCGCCGTCATCTACGGCGGCGTGGACGCCAAGGGCATCGTGTTCGACGGCGTAGCCGAAGCCCTCGCCCAGCCCGGCGTGGACATACGCCTCTTCGGCAAGCCCGAGAGCTTCGTCAAGCGCCGCATGGGCGTGGCGCTGGCGCATGCCGCCGACGTGGCGACGGCGCGCCGAGTCGCCAAGGCGGCCGCGGGCAAGGTGCGGCCGCGCGCCTGACGGTCCTGCCGGGCGCGGCGTCCCAGGAGTTTCATGGCGCCTCTTCTGCGTCGCGCGCGAGCAGGCGGCATGCCTCGCGCACGACGGCTCGCGCTGTGATGCCGAACATCTCGTAGAGCGCATCGGCCGGGCCCGTGTACATGCGCCTGCTGCGCGGCAGCGTGCCGCTGGTGCTCGACGAATACGACTACCGCTTCGAACTGGGCAAGGCCGAGCTGTTGCGCAGCGGCGCGGAGGTGCTGGTGATCTCCAGCGGCCTGCTCACCATGCGCGCCCTGGAGGCCGCCGAACAGCTCGCGCAGGACAAGGTGGGCGAGGCGGTGGCGGGCCTGCTGGCTTTGCCGGATGACGTCCTCGATGCCGGCGCGCTGCCCACTCTGCACGAGCGCTATGGCATCTCGAGCGGCAAGGTCGTGGAGTCGATCCGCCGGTGGCTGGCATGAACGGGCCGCCGATGGTTCTCGGGCCTACTGGAACGCCACCTCCGCAAAGCTGCGCAGCTTGCGGCTGTGCAGCCGGTTCACGCCGCCTTCGCGCAGGATGTCGATCGCGCGCATGCCGATGCGCAGGTGCTGGTCCACGCGCTCGCGGTAGAAGTGGTTGGCCATGCCCGGCAGCTTGATTTCGCCGTGCAGCGGCTTGTCGCTGACGCACAGCAGCGTGCCGTAGGGCACGCGGAAGCGAAAGCCGTTGGCGGCGATGGTGGCGCTCTCCATGTCCAGCGCCACCGCGCGGCTCTGGCTGAAGCGGCGCTGCGGCTCGTTCTCGGGCAGCAGCTCCCAGTTGCGGTTGTCGGTGCTGGCCACGGTGCCGGTGCGCATGATGCGCTTGAGGGCCGGGCCGTCCAGCCCGGTGACCTCGGCCACCGCCTGCTCCAGCGCGACCTGGATCTCGGCCAGCGCGGGAATGGGCACCCACAGCGGCAGTTCCTCGTCCAGCACGTGGTCCTCGCGCACGTAGCCGTGCGCCAGCACGTAGTCGCCCAGCCGCTGGCTGTTGCGCAGGCCGGCGCAGTGGCCCAGCATCATCCAGGCGTGCGGGCGCAGCACGGCGATGTGGTCGGTGATGGTCTTGGCGTTGGACGGGCCGACGCCGATGTTGACCATGGTGATGCCGCTGTGGTCGGCGCGCACCAGGTGGTATGCGGGCATCTGCGGCAGCCTGGGCGGGGCCACGCCCTGCGCCTGTTCCAGCCACTGGCCGAATTCGTCCTCGGCTGCCGCCTGCGGCAGCCCGTGCCGGCGCGTGACCACGTTGCCGGGCTCGATGAAGGCGACGTACTCGCTCTGCGGGTCTGCCATGGCCGCGTGGCCCAGGCGCACGAACTCGTCGATGTAGAACTGGTAGTTGGTGAACAGCACGAAGTTCTGGAACCACTCCGGCCCGGTGCCGGTGTAGTGGCGCAGCCGGTGCAGCGAGTAGTCCACGCGCGGCGCCGTGAACAGCGACAGCGGCTGGGCTTCGCCCGGCACGGCGCGCCGCGTGCCGTTGGCGATGCCGTCGTCCATGGCCGCCAGGTCGGGCAGGTCGAACAGGTCGCGCATGCGCAGGCGGCGCTCGGGCGAGAGCATGCCTTCCACATGGTCGTTCTGCGCGAAGGAGAAGTGCAGCGGGATGGGCTGGGCGCTGATGCCCACCTCCAGTTCGACCCCATGGCTGCGGCGCAGCAGCCGGAACTGCTCGGCGTAGTAGCGCGCGAACAGGTCGGGGCGGGTCAGCGTCGTCTCGTAGGTTCCGGGGCCTTCGACGAAGCCGTAGGCCAGCGCCGAGTCAGCCCGCACCACGGTGTCGGTGTGCACCCGCACGAAGGGATAGCAGGCCCGGACGTGGCCGGGCAGCTCTTCCCCGGCAACGAATCGCAGCATGGCGTCGCGCAGGTGGGCGAGGCTCGCGTCGTAGATGGCGCGGACCTGGGCCAGTGCGGCATCCGCGTCGGTGTAGCGCTGGCTGGCGATGAAGGGCGGCATGTAGGGCATGGCGCCATTGTGCAGCGTGTAACAGCCGGAAACGTCCTACACATCGGCGCGCCGCGCCCTGACCCGCGGCATCCGGGCCGCTGCTTACATTTTGTCCATCGCTTCTGCGAACCGTGCCGCAAGGCCGCAACCGCAGTGCATCCCAACCCGCCGGACCCGTGCCGGCCCTTCCGAAAGGACCTCAGCATGAGCACCGCCGTCATCGCCTCCAATCCCTTCGCACTCATGATGGACCCTGAAGCGGTGCTCCAGGCCATGGAGCATTCCGACGCGCTGCGCAGCCTGAAGCTGCGCCGCATCCAGCCCCTCGACGAAATGCCCATGCCCCGCAAGGCACCGGTCGCCGGGGTGATCGACAAGGAGTTCGACCGGGCCAGCTTCCCGCTGTGGCGGGACCTGATCTCCAGCAAGGACCCGGACTTCTTCTCGCAGTTGTTTGGCTGATTGACCCATTCCAAGGCCCGCCGAGACGGTGCCTGGGAGGCAACTCCATGTTGGCCCGCGGGGTTCGCGCCCTGCGGGCCTTTTTTGCGCCTGCCTCGCGGCGTATTAGGGCAACGCTGAATAAGTCCGCGCGGTGGCGCGCGCCCTGGTGTGGGATGGGATGCAAGGCGCAAACCGCAGCCATGGCCGCCGCCATGGCGAGGATTTGCAACGCCGCAGACCGCCCACAGCAGGGATGCGCGACACGCGAGGGACTTGT
>NZ_JAELTO010000189.1 GCF_016428875.1 Xylophilus sp. ASV27 | reverse complement strand
CCCCCCCCCCCCCCCCCCCCCCCCCCCCCCCCCCCCCCCCCCCCCCCCCCCTTTTAGATGTGTATAAGAGACAGGTGCTTGGCGCATCCATCCGCATGCCGGGGCCAGCGTGGGGTGAAATGAAGGATGACACGCCTAGCAAGGCAGGCACGTTAGCTGCGTGCGGTAGCCGCGCCCCACCTGCCCTCGCACTCCTTCTCCTCCGATGACGCCTGCCTCCCTGCCTGCCCTGCTGCGCCGCCTCTGGGCGCAGGACACCTTCGTCTACAGCCTGCGCGTGTGCATCGCGCTCGGCACCGTCATGACGCTGTGCTGGACGCAGAAGCGCATGGAACTGGTGATGCCGGTGTTCCTAGGCATCATCGCCTGCGCGCTGGCCGAGACCGACGACAACTGGCGAGGGCGACTGCGCGCGCTGCTGGCCACGCTGGGCTGCTTCGCCGTGGCCGGCTTCGCCGTGCAGTGGCTGTTTCCCCGCCCGCTGCTGTTCGCGCTGGCACTGCCGCTGGCCGCGTTCTGCTTGACGATGCTGGGCGCCATCGGCGAGCGCTACCGCGCCATCGCACAGGGCACGCTGATCCTGGCGCTCTACGCCGCGATCGGTACCGAACGCCTGGCCTCCGGCGACACGGCCGCCTGGCGCGAGCCGGTGCTGCTGCTGTCCGGCGCAGCCTGGTACGGCCTGTTGTCCGTGGCGTGGGCCGCCCTGTTCGCCCACCAGCCGGTGCAGCAGAACCTGGCCCGGCTCTACCAGGTGCTGGGCGACTACCTGCGGCTGAAATCGATGCTATTCGAACCCGTGCGCGGCATTGACGTGGAGCGGCGCCGCATGGCGCTGGCGCGCCACAACGGCGAGGTGGTGCAGGCCCTCAACATGGCCAAGGAAAGCCTCTTTCGCCGCCTGGGCGGCGCGCCGCCGCAGCGCCGCGTGGGCCGCTATCTGAGCCTGTACTTCATCGCCCAGGACGTGCACGAACGCGCCAGTTCCTCGCACGAGGCCTACGGCGAACTGACCGACGTGTTCTTCCACAGCGACGTGATGTACCGCTGCCAGCGGCTGCTGGCGCTGCAGGGCCGCGCCTGCGAGGACCTGGCCGAGGCCATACGGCTGCGCCAGCCCTTCGAGAAGCGCGGCGGCAGCCTGCAGGCCATGGCGGACCTGCGCGCCGCCCTGCAATACCTGCGCCAGCAGCCTGCCCCGCAAGCCGACGGCGAGCGCTGGGGACGCCTGCTGCGCTCGCTGCAGGCGCTGGCCGACAACCTGGCGGCTCTGGATACGCAACTGGTCAGCGCCAGCCACCCTCCCGTGCGCGGCGCAGCCGACGACAGCAGCCTGTTCGACCGCTCGCCGCGTACCGTACGCGATGCGCTGGAGCGCGTGCGCGTGCAGTTCACCCCGGCCTCGGCCCTGTTCCGCCATGCGCTGCGGCTGGCACTGGCGCTGGCCGCGGGCTTTGCCGTGCTGCACCTGATCCACATGCGCCAGGGCTACTGGATCCTGCTGACCACGCTGTTCGTCTGCCGGCCCAACTATGGCGA
Source organism: Xylophilus sp. ASV27 (assembly GCF_016428875.1). Classification (GTDB taxonomy): domain Bacteria; phylum Pseudomonadota; class Gammaproteobacteria; order Burkholderiales; family Burkholderiaceae_C; genus Xylophilus. The sequence continues at coordinate 2,198 of NZ_JAELTO010000189.1, read as the reverse complement.
CACGCGGCTGCGCATGGTGCAGCGCGTGGCCGGCACTATCGGCGGGCTGCTCGCCGGCTGGGCCTTGCTGCAGCTGTTTCCCAGCCTGCTGCTGCAGTCGGTGTTTGCGGTGGTGGCCGGCGTCGCCTTCTTCGCCACGCGCACGACGCGCTATGCCTTCGCGACCGGAGCGATCACGCTGCTGGTGCTGCTGGGCTTCAACCAGGCCGGCAACGGCTACGACCTGATCGTGCCGCGCCTGGTGGATACGGTGGCCGGGGCCCTGATCGCCGGGGCGGCGGTGTTCCTGGTGCTGCCCGACTGGCAGGGCCGCCGGCTGGAGAAGGTCGCGGCCCAGGCCGTCGCGGCCAGCGCCCGCTACCTGCAGGAGATCATGTCGCAATACGGCAGCGGCAAGCGCGACGACCTGGCCTACCGGCTGGCACGGCGCAATGCCCATAACGCCGACGCCGCCCTGTCCACGGCGCTGGCCAACATGGTGCAGGCGCCGAGCTTCTTCTACCGCGGGGCCGAGGCCGGCATCCGCTTCCTGGTGCAGTCGCACACCCTGCTCAACTACCTGTCGGCGCTGGGGGCCCACCGGCATGCGCTACCCGGGGACGCCGGTCAGGCGCTGGTCGAACGCGCGGCGGCCTTCGTCGTCGGCTCACTGGAAGACCTTGCCCTGCAACTGGCGGCGCACCAGGCTCCCGCTGCCGAGGACGGCGAAGCGCTGGGACTGGCGCAGGCCCTGGAACAACTCCCGGAAGAGAGCGACGAGACCGGCCGCCGCATGCAGATCCAACTGGCGCTGATCTGCCGGATGATCGGCCCGCTGCGCAACCGGGCGGCCCGGCTGGTGACGCCCCCAGCCGCAGGCGCCGTGCCTGCTACTGCCGACGCGCGCTGACCGGCGGCACCGCCAGCGTCACGTCGCCGCACTGGGCACGGTGGCGCAGGGCGTGGTCCATCACCACCAGCGCGAGCAGCGCCTCGGCGATCGGGGTGGCGCGAATGCCCACGCAGGGGTCGTGCCGGCCCTTGGTCACCACCTCCACCGGCTGGCCCTGGACGTCGATGGAATTGCGTGGGCTGATGATCGAACTGGTGGGCTTGATCGCCAGCGAGACTTCCAGGTCTTGTCCGCTGCTGATGCCGCCCAGCACACCGCCGGCATTGTTGGACTCGAAGCCCTCGGGCGTGATCGAGTCGCCGTGCGTGGTGCCGCGCTGGGTCACGCTGGCGAAACCGGCGCCGATCTCCACGCCCTTGACCGCGTTCAGGCCCATCATGGCGTGCGCGATGTCGGCGTCGAGCTTGTCGTACAGCGGCTCGCCCAGACCGACCGGCACATTCCGCGCGATCACGCGCAGGCGCGCGCCGCAGGAATCGCCGGCCTTGCGCAGCGCGTCCATGTAGTCCTCCAGCGCCGACACGTCGGCCACGGGGGCGAAGAAGGGGTTCTCGTTGACATGGCGCCAATCCTCGAACGGGATCACCTGGTCGCCGATCTGGGTCATGCAGCCGCGAAACACCACGCCGTAGCGCTGCAGCAGCCACTTGCGCGCCACGGCACCGGCCGCCACGGTCGGCGCCGTCAGCCGCGCGGAGGAACGCCCTCCGCCACGCGGGTCGCGGATGCCGAACTTGTGCCAGTAGGTGTAATCCGCGTGGCCCGGGCGGAAACTCTGGGCGATGGCGGTGTAGTCCTTGCTACGCTGGTCGGCATTGCGGATCAGCAGCGCGATCGGGGTGCCGGTGGTCTTGCCGTCGTAGACGCCGGAGAGGATCTCCACCGCGTCGGGCTCGTTGCGCTGGGTGACGTGCCGGCTGGTGCCAGGGCGGCGACGGTCCAGCTCCGGCTGGATGTCGGCCTCCGACAGTTCCATGCCCGGCGGGCAGCCGTCGATGACGCAACCAATCGCGGACCCATGGGATTCGCCGAAGTTGGTGACAGAAAACAGGGTGCCGATGGTGTTGCCGCTCATAGGGCGGCGATTATCCCATCGGCCCCGCACGCGCCCCTCACGCCGTGGTCAACTGCGGCAGCGGTCGATGGGACCGCAGCAGCCCACCTCTCACATTGAAGACACCGACCATCTGCGTCATCTGCGCCGACTGCTCGCGCAGGGCCTGGGCGGCGGCGGCGGCCTGCTCCACCAGGGCGGCGTTCTGCTGCGTCATGCGGTCGAGCTGGGACACGGCCTGGTTGACTTCGC
>NZ_JAELTO010000188.1 GCF_016428875.1 Xylophilus sp. ASV27 | reverse complement strand
CCCCCCCCCCCCCCCCCCCCCCCCCCCCCCCCCCCCCCCCCCCCCCCCCCCCCTTTTCAAGCAGAAGACGGCATACGCGATTTCCTGTACGGTCTCGTGGGCTCGGAGATGTGTATAAGAGACAGGGTCGTCGGCGGCCCGCGTGGCGCCGGGCTCGGCCTGCAGCGCCTGCACCAGGGGGCTGGGCAGCAGCGGCTCGCCGCCTTCGTCGCCGCTGCGCCAGAGGATGTCGATCTGCGGCGCGCGCAGCAGCTCCTGCCAGGCGGCGGCGGTGGCGGCCTGCTGCGCTTCGCGCGTGTCCAGGCCCAGCGCCACGCGCTGCGCGGACGACCAGTTGCCGCCCGGCTCGGGCGCGGCGGGCAGGCGCAGTTCGTCGCAACCGGGCATGACCACCGCGCCGAAGGGCCGCGCCAGCAGCTGCGGCAGGGGCAGCACGACGACCTCGGCCTCGGTGGTCTGCCAGCGCGCCTCGGGCAGGAAGCTGGCGGCCTCCAGCGCCTGCCGCGCCCAGCGGGTGAAGGCGGCCAGGCTGATGCGCCGCTCGGCCCAGGGCGATCCTTCCAGCGACTGCGCAAAGGCCGCCTGCGCGGCGTCGTCCAGCCGCAGCACGGCGATCAGCTTCTGGCCGGCCAGATCCGCCTCCAGCGCAGGCCACTGGCCGCCCGCCTGCAACAGGGCGCGCAGCGCGGCGAGCCATTGCGCCAGCGGGCGGGCGGGCTGCAGGGCCTCGCGCAGCGCGGCGACGTCTTCGGCGATGGCGCGCAGCAGTTGCGCGGCCGGCGCGTCGCCGGGCGGCGCATGCCAGCCGTTCCAGTCGCGCACGCTCTCGCGGCGCAGCGCGGCTTCGAGCGCGCGCAGCCGGCCGCCCTGGAAGCGGGGCGACTGCTTGAGCCAGTCCAGCACCTCGTCTGCCGTGGCGTGGCGCGCGCAGGCGCGCAAGGCCGCGGCGACCTGGGCCGCGGCGCGGGTGGTGGAGAGCTTCCAGCCGCTTTCGTCGCGCAGCGACAGGCCCTGGGCGCGCAGCATGGCGCTGATGCGGCGGGTCAGCGCGCGGTCCTGCGCCACCAGGGCCACCGGCACCGCGCCTTCGCGCACGCGGGCCAGCACGCAGGCGGCGGCGCGCTCGGCCTCGTCCTCGGCGTCGGGGGCGACGTGCAGGCGCGCCGGGGCCATGCGCCGCGGCGGCAGGACCAGCGGGATGCGCACCACCGGATCGCCCGACTGCTGCCAGCGCAGGCACAGCGCCTCGGCCAGCGGCTCGGGCTGCAGGCCGTCGAGCACGATCAGGCCGCGCACGCCGCCGGCACGCGCCTGCGGGCCGAACAGCACGTCGGTCGCACAGGAAGACGCCAGCGCCCAGGCCAGTGCCACGTGGGCGGTGGCGGCCTCCAGTTGCAGCACCGCGGCATCGGTGCCCAAGCCCACCGCGGCGGCCGCGGCCTCGCCCCAGGCCGCGCGGTCCTGCGGCGGCACGGCGGCCATGGCGCGCAGCAGTTGGGCGCCGGCCTCCATCAGCACTTCGGCCAGGGTATCGGCGTAGGGCCGCAGGGTGGGCACCTGCTCCAGCAGGGCGCGCGCCTGCAGCAGGTCGCGCGCGGCGTCGCCCGTGATGCCGCCGGGCTCGGCCAGGTCGCCGCCCAGGGCGCGGGCCCAGTTGCGGGTGGTTTCGAAGCGCGGCGCGAAGCCCTCGGGCCGCGCCCGCGCCCAGTAGTGGCGCGCCACCGGCATCAACTGCGCATAGGGCAGCAGCACCACGGCATGCGCCGGATGCAGCGCATGGGCCTGCAGCGCCTGCCCGATGCGCGCGACAACGCCGCTGCCGGGCGCCAGCCACAGGGCATCGGCGGGGCACCTGCCGGGGCCCTCGCCGGCCTCGGCCGCATGGGCTTTTTCTATGTCAGCCATAGGCTTTCCATGCCCCGTCCCTCCACTTGGTTTCTGTCACAATGGCCGCCACTTTAGCGGCATCCCTATTCGTCATAAGGAAGACTCCATGGCCAGCGACCTCATCAAACATATCTCGGATGCGTCTTTCGAAACCGACGTGCTGCAGGCCGACAAGCCGGTGCTGGTGGACTACTGGGCCGAGTGGTGCGGCCCGTGCAAGATGATCGCGCCGATCCTCGACGAAGTCTCCGCAAGCTACAAGGACAAGCTGCAGATCGCCAAGATGAACGTGGACGAGAACCGCGACATCCCGGCCAGGTTCGGCATCCGCGGCATCCCCACGCTGATGCTGTTCAAGAGCGGCCAGCTCGCCGCCACCAAGGTCGGCGCGCTGAGCAAGGCGCAGCTCACCGCGTTCCTCGACCAGCAGCTCGGCTGACCCCACCGCGTGGCCCCGAGCGCCCCAAGGCGCAGGGCCGGGCGGAACGTGCAAGGCGTTCCCGAGACAAGCCCCCAAATACTGTCATAATCCCGAACATTCGCCCGGCATGCACACCCATGCAGCCCGGTTCGACTCCCCGGCTCGCGAGGCAGTCTCGCTTCTGCCGACACCCCCCTCGATTTGCACTGAACTCCGCCACGGAGTAGCCCCATGCACCTTAACGAACTCAAGGCACTGCACGTGTCCGAAGTCCTCAAGCAGGCCGAAGAACTGGAGATCGAAAACACCGGCCGCATGCGCAAGCAGGAGCTGATGTTCGCCATCATCAAGAAGCGCGCCAAGGCCGGCGAACAGGTCTTCGCCGACGGCGTTCTTGAAATCCTGCCCGACGGCTTCGGCTTCCTGCGCAGCCCGGACACCAGCTTCACCGCCAGCACGGACGACATCTACATCTCGCCCAGCCAGGTGCGCCGCTTCAACCTGCACACCGGCGACATGGTCGAAGGCGAAGTGCGCACGCCCAAAGACGGCGAGCGCTACTTCGCGCTGACCAAGCTCGACGCGGTCAACGGCGGACCGCCGGAGCAGAACAAGCACAAGGTGATGTTCGAGAACCTGACGCCGCTGTTCCCCAAGGAACAGATGAAGCTCGAGCGCGACATCAAGGGCGAGGAGAACATCACCGGCCGCATCATCGACATCATCGCCCCCATCGGCCGCGGCCAGCGCGCGCTGATCGTGGCGCCGCCCAAGAGCGGCAAGACGGTGATGATGCAGCACATCGCCCACGCGATCACCGCCAACAACCCCGACGTGCACCTGATGGTGCTGCTGGTGGACGAGCGCCCCGAGGAAGTGACCGAAATGCAGCGCACGGTCAAGGGCGAGATCATTGCTTCGACCTTCGACGAGCCCGCCGCGCGCCACGTGCACGTGGCCGAAATGGTGATCGAGCGCGCCAAGCGCCTGGTCGAGCTGAAGAAGGACGTGGTGATCCTGCTCGACTCGATCACCCGCCTGGCGCGTGCCTACAACAACGTCGTGCCCTCTTCGGGCAAGGTGCTGTCGGGCGGTGTCGATTCCAACGCGCTGCAGCGTCCCAAGCGCTTCTTCGGCGCGGCGCGCAAGGTCGAGGAAGGCGGCTCGCTGACCATCATCGCCACGGCCCTGGTCGATACCGGCAGCCGCATGGACGAAGTGATCTTCGAAGAATTCAAGGGCACCGGCAACAGCGAAATCCACCTGAACCGCCGCCTCTATGAAAAGCGCGTGTTCCCGGCGATCGAACTCAACAAGTCCGGCACGCGCCGCGAAGAACTGCTGCTCGCGCCCGAGATCCTGCAGAAGACCCGCATCCTGCGCCAGTTCCTCTACAACATGGACGAGATCGAGTCCATGGAACTGATGATCAAGAACATGAAGGCCACCAAGACCAATGTCGACTTCTTCGACATGATGAGACGAGGTGGCTAACCCCAATACTGTTCATATTAGAAGCAAAGGCACAGACTGATGCGCCTGATGGAGCAACTCGCCGCGATGGCGAAGCTGGAAGTTGCTCATCTTGCGCTTGACGCCGCGCGGGTTGAGGCGCCCACGGCTGCCCACGCTGCGCCCGGCGCCGATCTC
>NZ_JAELTO010000187.1 GCF_016428875.1 Xylophilus sp. ASV27 | reverse complement strand
TCGATCGGGTCCACGCCCTCTTGCGGCGTGATGCGAAACAGCGCCAGCACGTCCGTCGCCTTGGGCTCGTACTCCGGCACCCAGTAGCCCATTTGCGCGTATTTGAGCACTCCGGCCGCGTAGCGCTTGACGCTATCGGTGATCTGCGTCGGCTCGTTCATGTGACCCATGCGAATGCTCCTTCGATGATCGTGGATGAGGGCCGGTGTGGCCTCCGAGTCGCCAATGTAGGCCAGGGAAAAGATCAGGATAAGTTAAATATATTTACCGGGACATAAGCTTTCACTAATATGAAGCCGTGACGCTCGCACGCAATGCAACCTTCCGGCAGCTCGCCACCTTCGATGCGGTGGCGCGGCTGGGCAGCGTGTCCCTCGCCGCCGCCGAAATGCACCTGACGCAGCCGGCCGTGTCGATCCAGATCGCGGGGCTCGAAGCCTCCGCCGGCACGCCGCTGGTGCAGCGCTCGGGGCGCGGCATCCGGCTGACCGAGGCCGGCGCTCTGCTGGCGAGTTACGCGGCGCGTCTGCTGGCTCTGTGGCAGGAGGCGGGCGACCAGATGGCCGCCTTGCATGGGGTGTTCTCAGGCACCTTGCGTGTGGGCGCGGTGACCACGGCCGAATACCTCGTGCCACCCTTGCTGGTCGATTTCGTCGACGCCAACCCCAAGGTCAAGGTCAAGCTGCAGGTTGGCAACCGCGATGCCATCGTGCGCATGCTGGCGGCGCAGGAAGTCGATCTGGCCATCATGGGCCGGCCGCCCGGCGAACTGAAAACCGTGTCGCACCCGTTCGCCAGACACCCTATGGCATTCGTGGCCGCGCCAACGCATCCGCTCATGCGCGACCCGCGGCCCGGCGTCGAGCGCCTGGCGGACGAGCGCATTCTCGTGCGCGAGCGTGGCTCGGGCACGCGTGCCACGGTCGAGCGGCTGTTCAAGGATGCGGGCCTGCCGCTGCGCATCGGCTCGGAGCTGTCGAGCAACGAGGCGATCAAGCAGATGTGCGTGGCCGGATTCGGCGTTGCGTTCCTGTCCCTGCACACCTGCGTGCTCGAGATGAATGCCGGGCTGCTTGCGCTGCTGCCGATCACGGACAACCCGATCGAGCGCGACTGGCACGTGATGCGGCTGGCCACCTCCCAACTGTCGCAGGTGGCGGCCGCCTTCGAGGCGTTCCTGCGCGCCCAGGGTCAGCGGCAGGTCGATGCGCACATCGCGCGCATCGATCCCGGCGCGGCGCGGCGGGCCGCGCGCGGCCGTGGCTCTCGTCTCAGGCCTTCTTGACCCAGGCGCTGCACCAGCCCTTGGCCGACACGAGCTTGCCGGCGTAGAGCTGGCAGGGGCCGGTGGCGTCGCTCGCCTTGCCCTGGAACAACTGGCAGTTATGGCACATCTGGGTGGCCTGGTGCTGCGGATATTTGGCCTTGTCGACCTTGGTGGCGTCGGCCTTGTAGCCGAGCGCCACGGCCTGCGGATCGCTCTCGCTCAGGGTAGCTGCCTGGGCCCAGGCGTGCGAAGCGGCCAGTCCGGCACTGCCGGCGGCGACGCTGATCACGAATGTCCTGCGACTGGGGTTGCTCATCATGGGGTCCTTTTTTGTCTGCCGGTTCGAGATGAACCGTTGTATAGTCTGACACGAAGAAGTGTCAATAAATATTGACACTTGGGTGGAGGAGCAATTGACTCAGGTTTGGAGTGCAATCATGGTCTTTCCTTTCTCGGCCATCGTCGGCCAGGACGAAATGAAGATGGCAATCATGATCGCGGCAGTCGATCCCGCTGTAGGAGGAGTGCTCGTCTTTGGCGATCGCGGCACCGGAAAATCCACTGCGGTGCGGGCTCTGGCCGCGCTCTTGCCGCCGATGCGCGCCGTGGCCGGCTGTCCCTACCACTGCGACCCTGCTGCCTCGAGCCAGTCCTGCGAATACTGCAGCGCAGCAAAGAAAGCCAGGGGCGCGGCGCGCACGGAGCGCGTGCCCGTACCGGTGGTCGATCTGCCGCTCGGCGCCACCGAAGACCGCGTGGTCGGGGCGCTTGATCTGGAGCGTGCGCTCTCGCAGGGCGTCAAGAGCTTCGAGCCCGGCCTGCTCGCCCGCGCGCACCGCGGCTTCCTGTACATCGATGAAGTGAACCTGCTGGAAGACCATCTGGTCGACCTGCTGATCGACGTGGCGGCCTCGGGCGAGAACGTGCTCGAGCGCGAAGGGCTGAGCGTGCGGCACCCGGCGCGCTTCGTGCTGATCGGCAGCGGCAACCCCGAGGAAGGCGAACTGCGCCCGCAACTGCTCGACCGCTTCGGCCTGTCGGTTGAGGTGAGCACGCCGCGCGACCTCGCCACGCGGGTGGAGGTGATCCGGCGGCGCGATGCCTTCGACCGCGACGAGGCGGCCTTCCTTCGGCAGTGGCTGCCGCAGGACGCCAAGGTGCGCCGGCGCATCGGCGCCGCCAAGACCTTGATCGCCCGGGTGCAGGTGCCTGACGCAGTGCTCGAATGCGCGGCGCGCCTGTGCATCAGCCTGGGCACCGATGGCCTGCGCGGCGAACTCACGCTGATCCGCGCCGCGCGCGCGCTGGCCGCGCTCGACGGCGACGAGCAACTCGACACCCGCCATCTGCGCCGCGTCGCGCCGCTGGCGCTGCGGCACCGGCTGCGTCGCAATCCGCTGGACGACAGCGGCTCGAGCGTGCGCGTGGGCAAGGCCATCGAGGAACTGCTGGGTCTATGAACGCCGAGGGTGGCGCAGCCCCGACACCGGCAGGCGATGCGGCGCTGGTGGCGGCCTTGCTGTGCCTGGACCCGGTGGGCCTGGGCGGCGTCGCGGTGCGCTCGGGCACGGGGCCGGCGCGCGATGCATGGCTGCAGTCGGTCGCGGCGCTGCTGCCCGAAGGGCTGCCTTTGCGCCGGCTGCCGCTACACATCGAAGACGACCGCCTGCTCGGTGGGCTCGATCTCGCCGCCACCTTGAGCGCGGGCCGGCCGGTGGGGCAGCGCGGCCTGCTGGTCGAGGCCGATGGCGGCATCGTGGTCGCCTGCATGGCCGAGCGGCTGTCGCCGCGCACGGCGGCCCATCTGGGCGCCGTGCTCGACACGCAGCAGGTGAACGTCGAGCGGCAGGGCCTGGCCGCGCGCCATGCGGCGCGCATCGGCGTCATCGCGCTGGACGAGGGCATCGACGCCGACGAGCGCCTGCCGGATGCGCTGCGCGACCGGCTCGCCTTCAGCCTGGACTTCACACCGGTGCGCCATGGGGCCGACGACGGGCAGCAGCATGGCTGGACGCGACGGCGGATCGCCGACGCCCGCGCGCGCCTGCCCTCGGTCGACGCGCCCGATGCGCTGCGCGAAGCGCTGTGCGCGGCGGCGTTGGCGCTGGGCGTCGATTCGCTGCGGGCCTCGGTGCATGCGCTGCGCGCCGCGCGCGCCCATGCGGCGCTCGAAGGGCGGGCGCAGGTCGACGCGTCGGACGCGGCGCTCGCGGCGCGGCTGGTGCTCCTGCCCAGAGCCACGATGCTGCCGCAGGAAGACGCACCCGCCGATGTACACGAGGACGAACCCGCCGAGTCCCCGGCGGATGACACGCAGGCCGCAGCGCAGCATGCGCACACCGATGCCGATGCTGCGCCGGGCGATGCATCCATGCCGGCCGAGGACCGCGTGCTCGACGCCGCCGCCGCCGTGCTGCCCGCCGGCCTGCTCGCACAACTGACGTCGAAGCGCGCCGAGCGCCGGCGCCAGCACGGCGAGGGCCGCGCGGGAACGCCCGTGACCGGAGGCTTGCGCGGCCGCCCGGACGGCGTGCTGCCCGGCCCCTGTCTCTTATACACATCTGTAAAAAAGGGGTGTGGGGGGGGGGGGGGGGGGGGGGGGGGGGGGGGGGGGGGGGGGGGGGGGGGGGGGGGGGGGGGGGGGGGGGGGGGGGGGGGGGGGGGGGGGGGGGG
>NZ_JAELTO010000186.1 GCF_016428875.1 Xylophilus sp. ASV27 | reverse complement strand
GGCCTACCGCGCGGGCAACGTGGCGATCTGCAACGCGGTCGGCACCGGCGTGGCCGACGACAAGTCGATCTACCCCTACGTGCCCAAGATGATCGAGTTCTACCTGGGCGAGCAGCCGATCCTGAAGAACGTGCCCACCCGCGTGTGCCGCGACCCGGAGGACCTGGCCTACGTGCTGGCCCACCTCAAGGACCTGGTGGTCAAGGAGGTGCATGGCGCCGGCGGCTACGGCATGCTGGTCGGCCCGGCCGCGACGCAGGCCGAGATCGAGGACTTCCGCCGCGTGCTGATCGACAAGCCCGATGGCTACATCGCCCAGCCCACGCTGAGCCTGTCGAGCTGCCCGACCTTCGTCGAAAGCGGCATCGCGCCGCGCCACATCGACCTGCGGCCCTTCGTGCTGTCGGGCAAGCAGGTGCAGATGGTGCCCGGCGGCCTGACCCGGGTGGCGCTCAAGGAAGGCTCGCTGGTGGTGAATTCGTCCCAGGGCGGCGGCACCAAGGACACCTGGATACTAGAAGTTTGAAGAAGAGGACACCGACATGCTGAGCCGCACCGCTGACCACCTCTTCTGGATGTCTCGCTACACCGAACGCGCGGAGAACACCGCGCGGATGCTGGACGTCAACTACCAGACCGCCCTGCTGCCCCAGTCGGCCGAGGCCGCGCAGGTCGGCTGGCAGGGCCTCCTGACCATCAGCGAGCTGCTGCCCTCCTACTCCGCGCTGCACGGCAGCATCACCGCGCGCGAGGTGATGGAATTCATGGTGAAGGACGAGGACAACCCCTCCTCCATCGTCTCCTGCCTGAAGGCCGCGCGCGAGAACGCGCGCGCCGTGCGCGGCACGCTCACCACCGAGGCCTGGGAGACGCAGAACCAGACCTGGATCGAGGTCAACCGCATGCTGCGCGCGGGCGAATTCGAGCGCGACCCGGGGCAGTTCTTCGAGTGGGTGAAGTTCCGCTCGCACCTCTCGCGCGGCGTGACCGTGGGCACCATGCTGATGGACGAGGCGCTGCACTTCATGCGCATCGGCACCTTCCTGGAGCGCGCCGACAACACCGCGCGGCTGGTCGACACCAAGTTCCACGCCATCCAGAACGACTTCTACGGCGCGGCCAGCGAGCGCGACCAGGAGTTCGACTTCTACCACTGGAGCGCCATCCTGCGCAGCGTCTCGGGCTTCGAGATCTACCGCCGCGTCTACCGCGACGTGATCCGCCCGGAGCGCGTGGCCGAGCTGCTGATCCTGCGTGCGGACATGCCGCGCTCACTGCATTCCAGCCTGAACGAGGTGGTGACCAACCTGTCCTACGTGGTCAACGATGCAGCCAGCGCCAGCCAGCGCAAGGCCGGCAAGCTGCGCGCGGACCTGCAGTTCGGCCAGATCGACGAGATCCTGGCCACCGGCCTGCATGCCTTCCTCACGCAGTTCCTCGACCGGGTGAACGAACTGGGCGCCCACATCAGCCGCGAATTCCTGCTGCCGGCGACGGCGTGAAGAACGACAGGATGTCAATCGAAGGTGACCCCGCCCCAGCGCACACGTCCGATGACCGCGAAGTCTTGCTCCGGAGACTCCGAGCGCACCACGTCGAATGATCCGTAGGCGGCGTTCTCGTTGCTGATGCGCAGTGTCTTCCCCGGCAGGCGCTGGACCTTCTTCACGAGCAGCGCGCCGTCGATGCGCAGCGCATGGATGCCCTCCGTGGCCACGTCGCGCGCGCGCAGGTCCAGCAGCACCATGTCCCGGGAGTGGAGCTGCGGCCGCATCAACGCTCCCGTCACCGTGATCAGGGCGAGGTCGTTGTGGGCAATGCCCAGCACCCTTCTGACGTAGGCCACTTCGAAGGCGCGCATGGCGATCACCGCGTCCAGGTCGTCGAAGAGGTCCCCGCCCGTGGCGGCCTGCACGTCGAAGTGCGGCACGTAGACGTAGCCGCCGCGCTCCACCGCATGGAGCGCCCGGTCGATGCCGCCGACCATCTCCGCCCCCGTGAGCAGCCATTGCGCCGAGCATTGCCCGAGGAGTGCGATCCTGGTCAGGGTGTGGGCATCGGGCATGGTGTCTCCGCGCTCGAACTTGCCCACGGTATTCGGGTGCACGCCCAGAGCGTTGGCGAATTCATCGCGGCTGCGCCCTCCCCGGCAGTTCTTGATGCGGTGGCCTAGTGCGCGCGCATAGGCGACTTCTGCCGGGCCTGCATCGCGGCTCATCGGCCGCTGCTCCGCACCGACGCGGAGAAATAGGCTTGCGGCCTACATCCTAGTGTGTCCATGAACACATTAGAGCATGCGATGTTTCGCAAAAAAACACTTTAATGGTTGCAAAACAGGCGTAAATAGTGGATGCATCAGAACAGAACATGAAATTGTTCACGCAGACATTGCGGACACATACTTTGATGTCTATCATCTACAAATGGACACACAAAAGGGTATGCGTCACACCGACTGGCATCCTGCAGATGTCAAAGCCGCACTTGAAAAGAAAGATGTATCACTTCGTCAACTCGCGCATCGCCATGGCTACTCCCACTTTCAACGTGTTCTGACCTCTCCCTGGTGGGCCGCCGAGCAGATCGTCGCCAAGGCGCTGGAACTCAAGGCCGAGGACATCTGGCCCAGCCGCTACGAGTCATCGCGCGCCAAGGCCCAGAAACGCACCGTCAAGATCTCCGTCAGCCGAAGCGGGCGGATCCAGGCCCGGCGCTGATGCCCGATCCCTTGGGCCAGGCCCCTGCCGGCAACGATCACGAGAAAGCGACGTACGCACAACTGGAGCGCCAGCTTGCACTCTGGGCCAAGGTGTTCGATGCCTCGTCCGAGAGCATCGTCATCATGGACGAGCAGCAGAAGATCCTCAGCGTCAACAACGCCTTCTGCCGCAGCACCTCCTACGGCGCGCGCGAGGCCGTGGGCCTGGACTTCTCCACGCTGCTGGACGAGCCGGCGCACGGCCCGCTCGGGCCGCGCATTGCCGAGGCGATCGCCGAGCGCGGCGCCTGGCAGGGAGAGGCGGTGTTCCGCCGCGCGGACGGCGGCAGCTACCCGGCCTGGCTCATGATCTCCGCGGTGCGCGATCCGGAGCCGCACGGCGCGATCTCGCACTACATCGGCATCTCGGTGGACATCACCGAGCGCAAGCGCACCGAGGAGCACGTGCGCTTCCTGGCCGAGCACGACGTGCTGACCAAGCTGCCCAACCGCGCGCTGTGCATGCAGCGCCTGGGCGAGGCGCTGGCCGAGGCCGCGCAGAGCGGTGGCTGCATCGCGGTGCTGTTCATCGACCTGGACCGCTTCAAATCGATCAACGACACACTCGGCCACCACGTGGGCGACGCGCTGCTGCGCTCGGTCGCCGGGCGCATCACGCAGGCGGTGCGCGACAACGACACGGTCAGCCGCCTGGGCGGCGACGAGTTCGTGGTGGTGCTGCGCGGCGTGCGCGACGCGGACGACGTGCGCGGCATCGTCGAGCAGCGGCTGCTCCCGCTGGTCCGCGCGCCGCACGACGGGCGCGGGCACGAACTGCGCATCTCGTGCAGCGTGGGCATCGCCATCTACCCGGAGGACGGCGCCGATCTGGACGAGCTGATGCGGCGCGCCGACGCCGCCATGTACGAGGCCAAGGCCGCCGGCCGCGACCAGTTCCGCTTCTTCTCCTCTGCGCTGGACCGCCTGTCACGCCAGCGCCGCAGCATGGAGCAGTACCTGCGCCAGGCGGCCGAGCATGGCGAACTGCAGATGCACTACCAGCCGCGCATCGACGCCCATACCCTGCGCGTGGTGGGCGTGGAGGCGCTGATGCGCTGGCGCCATCCGGTGCTGGGCGACGTGCCGCCGGGCACCTTCATCCCGATCGCCGAGGAGACCGGGCTGATCCGCCCAATCGGCCTCTGGGGCCTGCGCCAGGCCTGCGCGCAGATGCAGCGCTGGCAGCATGCGGGCGGTGCGGATGGCTCTCCACTGGCCATGTCGGTGAACCTCTCGACCGCGCAGCTCGGCGACCCGGAGGTGCTGGACTTCCTGCGCGGCTTCATCGCGCGCAGCGGCACCGACCCGCGCCTGCTGGAACTGGAGATCACCGAGACCCAGCTCATGGAGTACGTC
>NZ_JAELTO010000185.1 GCF_016428875.1 Xylophilus sp. ASV27 | reverse complement strand
GCCCTGCTCTGCTCCAGCGGCGAGCGGCTGCTGCGCATTGGCGAAGGCCGCGTCACGCCCGAGGGCAGCTTCGACACCGCCATCACCTGCCTGGCCAGCGGCGTGGACGGCGCCCTGGCCATCGGCCTGGACGGCCAGGGCCTGCTGCTGCGCGGCGGCACCCACCATGGCCGCCGCATAGGCCCGGTCATGGACCAGCCCCTGCGCTGCCCCACGGCGGCGCTGTTCCTCGATGGCGATACGCTCGTCGTCGCATCGGGCTCGGAGCGCTTCGCCGCCAGCCAGTGGAAGCACGACCTGATGGCCCATGGCCGCAGCGGCAGCATCTGGCGCATCGACCTGCGCAGCGGCGCCGCCCGGCGGCTGGCGCACGGCATGGCCTTTCCCTACGGCCTGGCGCTGGCCGATGACGGCAAGCTGCTCGCCACCGAAGCCTGGGCGCATCGCGTGGTGGAACTGGATGCGCAGCACCCCTCGGCCCCGCGGCCCGTGCTCGAAGACCTGCCCGCCTACCCCGCGCGCTTGGCGCGCGCCACCCGGGGCGGCTACTGGCTCGCGCTGTTCGCGCCGCGCAACCCGCTGATCGAGTTCGTGCTGCGCGAGCCGCGCTACCGCGAGCGCATGGTGGCCGAGGTCGATCCGCGCTTCTGGATCGCGCCGACGCTGGCCGCGCGCAGCAGCTTTCGCGTGCCGCTGCAGGCCGGGGCGATCCGGCAGATGAACATCCTCAAGCCCTGGGCGCCGACCTTCTCCTATGGCCTCGTCGCGCACCTCGACGCCCACCTGCTGCCCACCGCGAGCTGGCACAGCCGCGCCGATGGCAGCGTGCACGGCGTGACCTCGCTGTGCGAGCACCAGGGGCAGCTCATCGCCGGGGCCAAGGGCTGCGGCCGCGCCGTGCGCATAGACCCCCAGGCTTGGAAGGACTGAACATGAGCAAGCTCCTTGAAATCCGCGCGGCGACCAAGGCGTTCCGCGGCGTTGCGGCGATCCAGGGCGTGGACCTCACGCTCGAACATGGCCAGGTCCATGCGGTGCTCGGCGAGAACGGCGCGGGCAAGTCCACCCTGATGAAGGCCCTGGCAGGCGTGCACGCGCTGACCTCGGGCGAGATCCTGATCGACGGCCGACCCGTGGCGTTCACTTCGCCCGCGCAGGCCCTGTCCAGCGGCATCGCCATGGTGTTTCAGGAGACCAGCCTGGTCGGCTCCATGAGCGTGGCGCAGAACATCTACCTGGGCGAGGAGAAGTTCCTCAACCGCCTGCGCGGCCTGTACATCCGCGCCCAGCAGTCGCTGCAGAGCATGGGCTTCGACGTGGACCCCACGGCGCTGGTCAATTCGCTCGGCGCCGCGCAGCGCCAGATGGTGGAGGTGGCGCGCGCCACGCACCACGACGCCAAGATCATCATCTTCGACGAGCCCACCGCCACCCTCACGCCCGAGGAGCGGCACCACTTCTTCGAGCTGCTGCGGCGCCTGAAGGCGCAGGGCGTGGCCATTCTGTTCATCACCCATGCGCTCGAAGAGGCGCTGACCCACTCCGACCAGATCACCGTGCTGCGCGACGGCCGGCGCGTGGCCTACGGCCCTACGGCCGGCTTCACGCGCGACAGCGTGGTGCAGGCCATGGTGGGGCGCGAGCTGAGCAGCGAACTGCACGGCGAGGGCGGCCCGGCGCGGCGCTGCGTGCGCAAGCCCGGCGCCAGGATGCTCAGCATCCTGAACCTGTCGATGGGCAACGCGGTGCGCAACACCTCGTTCAGCGTGTATGCGGGGCAAATCACCGGCATGTTCGGCCTGATCGGCGCCGGGCGCACCGAAACCATGAAGATCGTCGCCGGCGCCATGAAGCGCAACCTGTTCGACGGCGGCGAGATCCGCTTCATGGGCCGCCCCATCCGCTACCGCGTGCCGCGCCAGGCGGTGCATGACGGCATCGTCTACGTCACCGAAGACCGCAAGCTCGACGGCTTCTTCGAGACCCTGTCCATCGCCGACAACATCTTCGCGGGCGAACTCGCGCTCGGGAGCAATCCAGCCTCGGCGGTGTCGATGTCGCGGGCACGCGCGCTGGCCAGGCACTGGACCAAAGCGCTGCAGGTGCGCGCCATCGACAGCGACGCCAAGGTGATCGAACTCTCGGGCGGCAACCAGCAGAAGGTGGTGATCGCCAAGGCGCTGGTGCAAAAGCCCCGGCTCGTCATCTTCGACGAGCCCACGCGCGGCGTGGACGTGGGCGCCATCGCCGAGATCCACCAGTTCATCCAGCAACTGGCGGACCAGGGTATCGCGGTCGTCGTGATCTCATCCTACCTCCCGGAAGTGCTGGCGCTGTCCGACCGCATCCTGGTGGCGCGCCAGGGGCAGATCGTCGAGGAAATGTCCGCCGTGGACGCTACCGAGGCCAGAATCATGTATGCGGCGGTTCATTAGCCTGACGTGCTCCGCCTCCAAAGTACGGAACATCTGCACGGCGGAGCTTGCCCGAACCGGCCTTGGCTGGCCCAATCGAACGTGAAATCTTCCACATTCCGGTGACCCATGCGCTACGAGGACTTCCAGTTCATCCAGTTCGACCGCCAGCCCGACGGCGTGCTGCTGGCCACGCTCAACCGGCCCGAGGTCATGAACGCCACGAACAACCGCATGCACTGGGAATTGACCCAGTTGTGGGGCGTGGTCCATGACGACACCAGCGTCAAGGCCATTGTGGTCACGGGCGCGGGCGAGCGGGCATTTTCGGCGGGCGGGGACCTGTCGATGGTGGAAGAGATGGCCAGCAGCCAGGAAGCGACCCTGCGCGTGATGAAGGAGGCCTCCGACATCGTCTACAACATGCTGGCCTGCGACAAGCCGATCATCTCGGCCATCAACGGCACGGCCGTGGGCGCGGGCCTGGCCGTGGCGCTGCTGGCCGACGTGAGCGTGATGGCCGAGGACGCCAAGCTCACCGACGGCCATGCGCGCCTGGGCGTCTCGGCGGGCGACCACGCAGCGCTCATCTGGCCCCTGCTGTGCGGCATGGCCAAGGCCAAGTACTACCTGATGACGGCCGATTTCGTCGACGGCAGGGAGGCCGAGCGCATCGGCCTCGTGAGCTTCTGCGCCCCGCGCGCCGAGGTGCTGCCCCGCTCGCTCGCCATCGCCTCCCGTCTGGCGGGCGGCAGCCAGACCGCTATCCGCGCCACCAAGAAGTCGCTCAACCACTGGATGCGCCAGGCCGGCCCGATCTTCGACAACTCGCTGGCCCTGGAGATGCTGTGCTTCCTGGGTGCGGACGTCAAGGAAGGACTTGCCGCGCTGCGCGAGAAGCGCGCGCCCGATTTTCCCTCGGCGCGACTGCCGCAGTAGACGAGTGCCTGCCATGAGTTCATGGCAGGCGATTTTAACTAACTAACGTTAGCTAAAAGAATAGCAGGAGACAAGGATGACGAGCGGCATCGCCCTCAAGCGCTACGAGCACCTCTACATCAACGGCGAGTGGGTCAAGCCGCTCGATGGCGAACTGGTCGAGAGCATCGACCCCGCCACCGGCCAGCCCTGGGCCGTCGCGCCCATGGGCGGGGCGCGGGACATCGACCGCGCGGTGGCTGCCGCGCGCCAGGCATTGCCCGCCTGGAGCCGCAGGCCCGGCCATGAGCGGGCCGCGCTGCTGCGTCGCCTGGCCGACCTGTTCGCCGCGGCCATTGCCCAGTTGGCGGTGATCGAATCGCAGGACAACGGCAATCTGGTGCGCGAGCACCGCGCCAGCCTCACGGCCCAGGTGCAGTGGTACCAGTGGTTCGCCTCGCTGGCCGACAAGGCGCAGGGCAGCACCATCCCCATCGACGACAGCGTGCACGCCTTCACCACGCGGGTGCCGGTGGGGGTGGTCGGCGCCATCATTCCGTGGAACGCGCCGCTGCTGGCCGCCTGCCTGAAGATCGGCCCGGCCCTGGCCGCGGGCTGCACGCTGGTGGTCAAGCCGGCCGAATCCACGCCCATCTCCGCGCTGGAGCTGGCGCGGCTGGTGCATGAAGCGGGCTTTCCGCCCGGCGTGTTCAACGTGGTGCCAGGCCATGGCCGCACGGCGGGGCAGCGCCTGGTGGAGCACCCTGACGTGAACAAGATCTCCTTCACCGGCTCCACCGCCACCGCCAAGCGCATGGTGCAGAGC
>NZ_JAELTO010000184.1 GCF_016428875.1 Xylophilus sp. ASV27 | reverse complement strand
GTGTCGCGGAACTGCGCTGCATAGGGCGCGGCGCGCAGCCTGGCGACGACGGCGGCGGGGCTGGCGTTGGCCATCTCGTGCGCGGCCAGCAGCGGGATGGCCGCCTGCTCGTGCAGGGTGCTGGCGCGGCCGTCCCAGCCATGGCCGCCGGCCGGGCCCTGGTCCACGCTCTCGTCGAAGTCGTCGTCGAAATGGTGCGCGGTGAAGGGCGGCACGTTCTGCTGGTAGCGCAGCGAAGGCGCGGCGCGCACGCCCAGCCGCTGGCCGGTGGCGCCGCCGGGCTGCACCGGCAGGGCATTGGGCGGGCCGTAGGCATGCGCCGGATCGTGGCAACTGGCGCATGACACCGCGCCGGAGGCGGACAGCGAGCGGTCGAAGAACATGGCGCGGCCCACCGCCTGCATCTTCGTGAAGTCGGGCTGCGCGAGCATCTGCATGCGATTGGCCTCGGCCGGGGCCGCGGCGCGCGGTGGCGGCGCCGCCACCGCGCGTGCGGCCTTCGGCCGGCCTGCCCACAGGCCTGCGAGCAGCGCGCAGGCACAGCCGGCGGCCAGAAGCAGCGGCCGGCGGCGGCCAAGGGCGGAGAACATGGGAAAGCGCCTGGGGAAAGAAAGCAAGCCGCCATGGTCCGCAGCGAATGTGTCAATGGCGTGACATGGGATCTGTCATGCGTTTGTCACCTATCGGATCGAAGAATGCGGGCGGCACAAAATCCCATCACAACAGCAGCCCACCATGCAATCCACTTATCGACTCCTTCCGGTCGCCCTCGCGGCGTCGACCTTCCTGAGCGCCTGCGGCGGCGGCGACGCGCCGTCCTTCGACAGCCTGCTGCAGAAAGACATCCAGAACGTCGTCGTCATCTACGCGGAAAACCGCGGCTTCGACAACCTGTACGGCCTGTACCCCGGTGCCGACGGCATTCCGGGCGTCAACCCCAGTTCCAGCGGCGGCTACGTGCCGCAGACCGACCGCGATGCGGCCGGCACGGTGCTGGCCCGGCTGCCCAAGGTCTGGGGCGGCGTCACCGCGTCTGGCCAGGCGGTGAACGTGCCCGAGGGCAGCACCGCGAACCAGGCCAACCAGCCGTTCCAGATCGATGCCGCGAGCGGCTTCCAGGGTACCGGCGTGCAGGTCGGGCAGAGCGTGATCACGCGCGACCTGTACCACCGCTTCTTCGAGAACCAGATGCAGATCAACGGCGGCAGGAACGACAAGTTCGCCGCCTGGGCCGACTCCGGCGGCCTCACCATGGGCTACTACGACGGCAGCGCCATGAAGCTGTGGAAGTTGGCGCAGCAGTACGTGCTGGCCGACAACTTCTTCATGGGCGCCTTTGGCGGCTCGTTCCTGAACCACCAGTACCTGGTCTGCGCCTGCGCGCCCGAGTATCCGAACGCCGACAGCTCGCCCGCCAAGGGCTCGATATCGGCGCTGGACCAGGACGCCTCCGGCAACTACCTGCCCCGGCTGACCCAGGCCGCGAACTCGCCGGCCTCGGCCATCGCCGGGCCGCCGACCTTCGTCAACAGCAGCAACCTCACGCCGAAGAATTACGCGGGCGACGGCAAGTTCTACGCGGTCAACACCATGCAGCCGCCCTACCAGCCGAGCGGCGTTGCACCGGCCGCGGGCGCCAGCAACCTGACCGCCGACCCGGGCAAGGCCAACACGCTGCCGCCCCAGACCGCCACCACCATCGGCGACCTGCTGGACAAAAAGAACGTGAGCTGGGCCTGGTATGCCGGCGGATACGGCACCACGCTGGCCTCGGCCCTGTCGGACCGCAAGTTCGGCAGCCCGGTGCCCAACTTCCAGTTCCACCATCAGCCGTTCAACTACTACGCCAAGCTGGACCCGACCCAGCCGGCCACCGCGGCCTACCGCGCGGCCCACCTGAAGGACTTCGACAGCCAGTTCCTGCAGGACGCCGCCGCCGGCAGGCTGCCGGCGGTGAGCTTCTACAAGCCCCAGGGCAACCTGAACCAGCACGCCGGCTATGCCAACGTAGCCGATGGCGACGCGCACATCGCCGACGTGATCGCCAAGCTGCAGGCCAGCCCGCAGTGGAAGAACATGCTGATCGTCGTGACCTATGACGAGAACGGCGGCTTCTGGGACCACAAGCAGGTGCCCAAGGGCGACGCCTGGGGCCCCGGCACCCGCATTCCGGCGCTGGTCATCTCGCCCTGGGCGAAACATGGCGTGGTCGATCACACGCAGTACGACACGGCCTCCACGCTGCGCTTCATCACCCGCCGCTGGGGCCTGGACACGCTGCCGGGCCTGGCGCAGCGCGACGCGGCGCTGGTGAAGAACGGCGGCAAGCCGATGGGCGACCTGACGGCGGCGCTCGACCTGACGCAGGTGCCGTAAGCCGGCTACCGGCTCCCGGCCACCGCGCGCCCCAGTTCCAGCACCGCCATCGCGTAATAGCTCGACCAGTTGTAGCGCGTGATCACGTAGAAGTTCTCGGTGCCGGCCACATAGCTCGGGGCATCGCCGCCGTTCTGCAGCTCCACCAGGGCCAGCGGGCCGGTGTGCTGCAGCGCGTCGCCTTCCAGCACCGCGCCCTTGGCGGTAAAGGCGGCGACACTGAAGCTCGGCAGGATGTCGGGCGCCAGCAATGCGTCGAGGTCCAGCCGTGCGGGGTCGAACGACACCGGGTAGGTCGCCGGCATGCCGGTCTTCCAGCCGAAGGCCTGGAAGTAGCGGGCCACCGAGCCGATGGCGTCGGCCGCGCTGCCGAACAGGTCGATGCGGCCGTCGCCGTCGAAGTCCACCGCATACCGGCTCCAGCTCGACGGCATGAACTGCGGCAGTCCCATGGCGCCGGCGTAGCTGCCGCGCAGTGCGAACGGGTCGGTGCTGCCGCGCTCGGACAGGCTCAGGAACTGCTCCAGCTCGCCGCGGAAGAAATCGCGCCGCTCCTGCGCGCGCGGGTGGCCGGAGGGAAAGTCGAACGCCAGCGTGGCCAGCGCGTCCATCACGCGAAACGTGCCGGTCTGCTGGCCGTAGAGGGTCTCCACGCCGATGATGCCGACGATGATCTCGGCCGGCACGCCGTACTCGCGCTCGGCGCGCGCCAGGGTGGCCTCGTTCTGCTGCCAGAAGCGCAGGCCGGCGCGGATGCGCACCGGCTCGACGAAGCGGCTGCGGTAGACGCGCCAGTTCTTCGGCGTGCCGGCGGGCGGTGGCAGCATCAGGCGCGGCACGCCCGGCAGGAAGCGCGCCTGGCCGATGGCCTGGCGCACCCATTCGCGGTCGAGGTCGCGGCGCGCGGCCAGGTCGTCGGCGAAGCGCATGGCATCGGCGCGGCCTGCGTAATACACGGCGGGAGCCGCCGCCGCGCGCTTGGGCTTGGGCGCGGCATGGCCGGCGGCGTGTGCGCAGGCGCAGGCGAGGGCCGCGGCCAGCACGAGGGCGGCCGGCCATGGCGTTCGGGCAGGGGTGTGGTGCATCGGATCAGGCGCTCGTGAAGCCGTGGATGGGCGACCCCGCCATGGCCGCGGCTGGCCAGGGCAGGCGTGCGAATTCGCGCCGCAGCGCGCGCAGGGCCGCGCGGCGCGTGGCGGCGTCGGCGGGCGCATAGCGCTGCGCTTCCAGCCGCAGCAGCCAGTCGGCCAGCGGCCGGCTGCCGTCGCCCAATGCCTGGCTGGCCTGTGCGGCGAGTGCGCGCGGCGGCGTGGCGGCGTTCACCGGCAGGCCGGCGCGCTCCAGCCGGCGCCGCGCGCGGGCCAGCAAGTGCAGCCAGGGGTCCTGGCGGCGGCGCAGGGTGGCGGCCCAGGCCACGGCCGCGAGGCAGGCCGTGGCCAGCAGCAAGGCCAGCAGCCGCAACAGGTCTTGCCAATCGGGGGCGCTCACCCCAAGGCGCTTGAGCAGGTTCAACTGCCGGTCCTGCGTGTAGTTGAGCACCCACTGGTTCCAGCCGTTGTTGACGGCCTCCCAGGTGGCGCGCAGGCGCTGCAACAGGCCCGCGCCGACGACCGTGCCGAAGGCCTGCGCGAAGGCGCCCTGGGGTGCCGGCAAGCGCATCAGGCGGCCGATGCGGTCGGGCGCCACGGCGCCGGTCGGGTCGACCCGGACCCAGCCGCGGCCGGCCTCCCAGACCTCGGCCCAGGCGTGGGCGTCGCTCTGGCGCACGGTCCAATAGCCATCGACGCCGTTGCGCTCGCCGCCCTGGTAGCCGGTGACGATGCGCGCGGGAACGTCCATGGCCCGCATCAGCACCACGAAGGCCGAGGCGATGTGCTCGCAGAAGCCGGCCTTGACGTCGAACCAGAACTGGTCCGCCGTGTCGCGGCCGTAGATGCCGGGCTCCAGCGTGTAGGCATAGCCGCCGCCCTGGAGTCGCCGCAGTGCCGCGTCCACCAGCGCGCGCGTGGCCGCGGCGCCTTCGGCACCGCTGGCGCGCACCTGCTCGCGCATCTGGCGGGCCAGCTCATGGGTGCGCGGATCGAAGCCTTCGGGCAGTTCGGTGAAGAGGCGCAGCGCCGGCGTCATCTGCTGCGGGCCGTGGCCGAAGTCGGTGTAGCTCTCGGCCCGGTAGCGCAGCAACTGGCTGACCGGCCGGACGCCCAGCCACTGCAGCTCGGGCGTCAGGTAGGCCGCGGGCGCGCCCTCGGGCTTCTGCGGCGCGGCGTCCAGCACCAGG
>NZ_JAELTO010000183.1 GCF_016428875.1 Xylophilus sp. ASV27 | reverse complement strand
GCGGCTCGATCACCGCGCACAGTTGCTGCCACGGCACGATCTCTTCCATCGTCGCCAGGAACACATCGCGTCGGGTGGGGCGGCGGTATTGCTCGAATCCGGCCTCTTGATCGGCCGCTGCTGCCAGAGTCTGTTGCTTCATCGGATCACAACGCATTCGAGCCGCCATTGGTGGACTTGTTCAGCTTTGCCTTAGTTTCGCTTGGATTTAGATGCGATTGCCCTGCCCAGGACTTACCTGGGCTTCATGCCATTTTCCTCAAAAAAACGCCGCCCCACCCTGCGCCGGAGGCGGGCTCAGGCCGCCGGCGCGATGTGGCGGCTTCACCTCAACCGCGGCTGGACGATGATCTTCACGGCCGATTCGTTATTGTGTATCAGCGTTTCGAAGCCTTCCGACACCAGGTCCTCCAGCTGGATGCGCTGGGTGATGAACGGCGCCAGGTCGATCTTTCCTTCCTCCACCAGCCGGATGGTTTCCTGGTGGTCGTTGCAATAGGCGATCGTGCCGCGCAGGTCCAGCTCCTTCATGACCACGCTGTGCACGTTGACGGTGGCCGGGTGGCTCCAGATCGACACGATCACCACCACGCCGGCCGGCCTGACCGCGGCGACCAGGGCGTCCAGGACCTTGTTGACGCTGCTGCATTCGAACGCCACGTCCACCCCTTTGCCGCCGGTGATCTCCATCGCCCGCGCCACCACGTCCACTTCGGACGGATCGAGGATGTAGTCGGCCACGCCGGATTCGCGCGCCTTCTCTTTGCGCCTGGCGCTCAGCTCCGTGACGATGACGGTCAGGCCCTTGGCTTTCAGGATCGCCGACAGCAGCAGGCCGATCGGCCCGGCGCCGCCGACCAGGGCCACGTCGCCGGCCTTGGCGCCGCTGCGGGTAAAGGCATGGTGGCCGACCGACAGCGGCTCGATCAGGGCGGCCTGGTCCAGCGGAATGGCCTTGGAGATCGGATGCACCCAGCGGCGCTGGACGGCGATCTTCTCGGACAGCCCGCCG
This sequence comes from Xylophilus sp. ASV27, assembly GCF_016428875.1. Classification (GTDB taxonomy): domain Bacteria; phylum Pseudomonadota; class Gammaproteobacteria; order Burkholderiales; family Burkholderiaceae_C; genus Xylophilus. Next base: position 3,668 of record NZ_JAELTO010000183.1, on the reverse strand, counting down.
CCGCGGCCGCCCAGGCCGATGAAGTTCATGTCGCGGGACAGGTGGTAGCGGTCCCCGGGGCCGGTCGGCACGTCGTCGGCCACGATGTAGGGCTCCACCACCACGTGCTGGCCGACGTCGATGTCGTCCACGCCTTCGCCGACGGCGTACACCACGCCCGAGAATTCATGGCCCATGGTGATCGGCGCGGACTCTCCGGAGATCGGATGCGGATGGCCGCAGGGCGGGATGAAGATCGGCCCCTCCATGAACTCATGCAGATCCGTGCCGCAGATGCCGCACCAGGCCACGTCGATGCCGACGGTGCCCGGCGCCACGAGCGGCTCGGGGATGTCTTCGATGCGGATGTCGCCGCGGCCATGGAAACGTGCTGCTTTCATGCTTGAACTTTCTGAGGGGTTGTGAATCGGGCCGTGCGGCTATCGCAGGTGATGCACCGGCTGCAGGCCATAGACCCGCACCGGCAGGCCCTCCTGGCGCGCCTTCAACTGCAGCGCCAGATAGAGCGAGTAGTGGCGCGACTGGTGCAGGTTGCCGCCGTGGAACCACAGCGCCGGCTGCTGCGTGGGCTTCCACATGTTGCGCTGCTCGCCTTCCCAGGGCCCCGGGTCCTTGCTCGTGTCGGAGCCCAGGCCCCAGACCTTGCCCACCTTGTCGGCCACCTCCTGGCTGATCAGGTCGGCCACCCAGCCGTTCATCGAGCCATAGCCGGTCGCATAGACCACCAGGTCGGCGGGCAGCTCGGTGCCGTCGGCCAGCACCACGGCGTTTTCCGAGAGGTGGCTGATCTGCTTGCCGGCCTGCAGCTTGATGCTGCCGTCGATCACCAGGTCGCAGGCGCCCACGTCGATGTAGTAGCCCGATGCGCGGCGCAGGTACTTCATGAACAGCCCCGAGCCGTCGTCGCCGAAGTCCAGCATGAAGCCCGCCGCCTCGAGCCTGCGGTAGAACTGCGCGTCGCGCTCGCGGATGCGCGCATACAGCGGGATCTGGAAGTCGGCCATGATGCGGTAGGGCAGCGAGGCGAAGATCAGGTCGGCCTTTTTCGTCGTCACCCCGCTGGCCACGGCGCGCTCCGAATACAGGTCGCCCAGGCCGATGTCCATCAACGAGTCGGAGCGCACGATGTGCGTGGACGAGCGCTGCACCATGGTCACGTCGGCGCCATGCTCCCACAGCGCCGCGCAGATGTCGTGGGCCGAGTTGTTGGCGCCGATCACCACCACCTTCTTGCCGCGGTAGGCATCGGGCCCGGGATGCTCGGAGGAATGCTGCTGCTCGCCCTTGAACACGTCCTGCCCGTCGATGGTGGGCACATGGGCCTTGCCGGACATGCCGGTGGCAAACACCAAATGCCGGGGCCGCAGCACCAGCGTCTGGCCGCCGCGCTCCACCGTGACCTCCCACTCCTGCCGGTCCTCGTCATAGCGGGCCCGGGTGCAGCGCGTGGAAGACCAGTAGTTCACCTCCATGACCCGGGTGTACATCTCCAGCCAGTCGCCGATCTTGTCCTTCGGCGTGAAGACCGGCCAGTGCTCGGGAAAGGGCAGATAGGGCATGTGGTCGTACCAGACCGGGTCGTGCAGGCACAGCGATTTGTAGCGGCGGCGCCATTGGTCGCCGGGCCGCTCGTGCCGGTCGATGACGATGTGCGAGACCCCCAGCTGGCGCAGGCGCGCGCCCAGCGCGATGCCGCCCTGGCCGCCGCCGATCACGAGCACATAGGGCTGCTCGGTGTGGCCCAGCGCGCGGGCTTCGGCCTGGCGCCTGTCGAGCCAGGTCTGGCGCCCGCGCCGTATGCCGTGCTCGGCCCCCAGCGGGCGGCGCACGCCCAGCGGCTCCTCATGGCCCTTGATCTCCTGCGCCGTGGTCAGCAGCGTCCAGATCCGTTCGCCCTTCAGGCGGATATGCCCGTGACCGCGCATGTGCCGCGTATCGATGGTGAGCCAGGCCGAGGTGACGCCGTCGGCCGCCTCCACCGGCTCGGCGGGGTCCAGCGCGAGGCGCACCGGCGCCGCGCCGTCGAGCTGCTGCTCCAGCATCGCGGCCATCGCGGCCGGGCCCTCCAGCGTCTTGATGTTCCAGGTGAGCAGCACCAGGTCGCGCCAGAACGAATCGGCATGGAACAGCGCCGCTGCGGCCTGTGTGTCGCGCGCGGCCAGCGCGGCGTTCAGGCGCTCCAGCAGCGCATGCACGCGGGCATGCTCCGCGGTCTCGGGGGTGGGTGCCGTGGCAGTCGCGGCCATTGTGTGTCTCCTTGGCTTCTTGCGGTGAATGGGAGGACGGCTTTCGCAATAGCCATGCCAAACCGGCGGACCGTCCTGGCCCGCGCCGGCGGCAGGCAGGAGCCGACGCCGCAGCGGGCAAAGGCGTGGGACAGGTGTTGCGCCGCGCCGCCGCTGAACGCAACACCTGCTGCGCCATTTGCCGCAGGTGTTGCACGCAGGGCCGCGGCGGCGCGCTGGCCGCGGGCGCGGGGTGGCGCCACAATGCCCCTTCCCGTAAACCCCAAGCCCGGGCCGCCCGGCCCACAGCCCGCGGCCGCTGGAGAGACGCATGCGCCCCCTCAATGCCTACTCCGACCACGTCAAGGAAATCGAAGCCGTCGGCCTGGGCCTGCCCTCGCAGGCGCAACGGCGCGACCTGGCCGTGCTGGGCAGTTGGCGCCGCTGTATCGAGCACCACCGGCTCGACCCGGCGGCCACGCGGCAGGCCCACATCGTTCCCGCGGGCCTGCTGCGCCAGCACCGCGAGGAAGCCGAGGCGCTGATCGGCATCGCCCGCAGCGGGCTCGAGCACCTCTACCAGCAGCTCACCGGCCTGCACTACGTGCTGCTGCTGGCCGACCGGCACGGCATCACGGTGGACTTCCTCGGGCGCGAAGCCCAAGCCCGCGAACTGCGCCAGGCCGGCCTGTACCTGGGCTCGGAATGGCGCGAGGAGCGCGCCGGCACGTCGGCCGTGGGCACCTGCATCGCCACCGGCGAGGCCTTGACCGTGCACCGCAGCGACCATTTCGATTTCACGCACTCGCCGCTGTCCTGCACGGCCGCGCCGATCTACGACCTCGAAGGCGAACTGGCGGCCGTGCTGGACCTCTCGCTGCTGCACGCGCCGCAGGAGCGCTCCAGCCAGAGCCTGGCGCTGCATCTGGTGAGCGCCACCGCGCGCCGCGTGGAACTCGCCAACCTGATGGCGCAGGCGCGCACGCAGTGGGTGCTGCGCCTGTCGCAATCGCCCGACTTCCTCGACGTGGACCCGGAGGCCGCGGTCACGGTCGACGCCAGCGGCCGGGTCTGCGGCATGACCCATGCGGGCGCGCGCCTGCTGGTGCGCGCGGCGCAACTGCCCTGGCGCCGCCGGCCGGAGGTGCTGGGCCAGCCCCTGCAGCGCTTCTTCGCGCTGGACGTGAACCAGTTGCCGCAACTGCTGCGCAACCGGCCCGCGCAGGAGCGCATCGTGCGCGCGCACGACGGCAGCGTGCTGTTTGCACATGCCATCGCGCCGCAGAAGCCGCCGCACCGGGCCCCGCCGGCCGGGCGCGGGCCGGCGGCCGCGCTCCTGCCGCCGGCGCTGGCCGCCCTGAGTGCGGGCTGTCTCTTATACACATCTAAAAGGGGGGGGGGGGGGGGGGGGGGGGGGGGGGGGGGGGGGGGGGGGGGGGGGGG
>NZ_JAELTO010000182.1 GCF_016428875.1 Xylophilus sp. ASV27 | reverse complement strand
CATTTATCCTGCCGCCATGCAACGACCCAACCTGATCTTCATCCTGGCCGACGACATCGGCTACGCCGACCTGGGCTGCACCGGCGCGCGCGACGCGGACAACCGGCCGGCCGACCCGTCGCCCCAGCTCGACCTGCTGGCGGCGGCAGGCCTGCGCTTCACGCGCGGCTATTCCAATTCGGCGGTGTGCTCGCCCACGCGATTCGCGCTGATCACCGGCCGCTGGCAGTACCGGCTGCGCGGTGCGGCAGAAGAGCCGTTGGCCAGCGCCCATGGCGACAAGATCCTGGGCCTGCCGCCAGAACACCCCACCCTGCCTTCTTTGCTGCGCGACGCGGGCTACGCCACCGCGCTGGTGGGCAAATGGCACCTGGGCTACCCGCCGCATTTCGGCCCGCGCAAATCGGGCTATGGGGAGTTCTACGGCTTCCACGCTGGCGGTGCCGACTACTTCGCCCACTGCGACCCACGCGGCCGGCCCGACTTCTGGGAAAACGAGACCGCGATCGAGCAGGACGGCTACCTCACCGACCTGCTGAGCCGCCGTGCGGCCGGCTTCGTGGAGCGCCAGTCCGCCGAGCAGCCGTTCCTGCTCAGCCTGCACTACAGCGCGCCGCACTGGCCCTGGCTGACGCGCGACGACCGCGAAGAGTCCGGGCGCATCGGCGGCTTTGGCAAGCACACCGACGGCGGCTCGCTGGCGACCTACCAGCGCATGATCCACCACATGGACGAGGGCATCGGCTGGGTGCTCGATGCGCTGGAGAAGAAGGGCCTGGCCGACAACACGCTGGTGGTCTTCACCAGCGACAACGGCGGCGAGCGCTTTTCCAACAACTGGCCCTTCGTCGGCCAGAAGATGGATCTGCTCGAAGGCGGCATCCGCGTGCCGCTGCTGGCACGCTGGCCGGCGCGCATCGCCGCAGGCGGCGTCAGCGACACGCCCAACCTGAGCATGGACTGGACCGCCACATTCCTGGACGCCGCCGGAGTGCCGCCCCATCCGGACTATCCCCTGGACGGCCGCAGCCTGCTGCCGCTCTTCTCCCAGCCGGGATGGAAGCCCGAACGCGATCTGTGCTGGCGCATGAAGCACCGCGCCCAGCGCGCCCTGGTGCGCGGCGACTGGAAGTACCTGCAGGTCGAAGGCGTGGAGTATCTGTTCAACGTGACGCAGGACCCGCGCGAGCGCGCCAACCTTCGTGAGCGCGAACCCGAGCGCCTGGCCGAGCTGCGCGCGGCCTGGGACGCCTGGGACGCCACCCTGCCAGCCATTCCGCAAGACTCGAAGGTTTCGCTGGTCTTCACCACCAAAGACCTGCCGCAGGCGACGTTTTAGAAGGCTGTGCGGGTAGAGTCAAACGATGAATTCTGAAATTCGTGCCGTATGACGGTTTCCCGCTTCCAGTCCCTGGTGCCCGGCGCACGCCTGTCCGACCGGGTCGCCGACGCGCTGGCAGCGGAAGTGCGGGCCGGACGCATCGCGGCCGGAGACCGCCTGCCCACGGAGGTGGCGCTGGCCGAGCAGTTCGGCGTGAGCCGCACGGTGGTGCGGGAGGCGGTCTCGCGGCTCAAGTCGCTGGGCCTGGTCGAGTCGCGCCAGGGAAGCGGTGTGTATGTGCAGGCGGCGGGTTTTTCTCCGCTGAACTTCGACGCGCGCCACGCCAGCTCGCGCCAGGCCGTGGTCCAGATGGTGGAGGTGCGCCGCGCGCTGGAGTCGGAAGTGGCGGCCCTGGCGGCCGAAAGGCGGACCGCCGTGCAACTGCAGGAGATCCGGCGCAGCATCGCAGCGCTGGATGAGGCGGTGGCTGCCGGGCGGGACGGCGTGGCGGAGGACGTGCGCTTCCACCGCGCCATCGCCGAGGCCGCCGTCAATCCTTTCCTCATGGACACGCTCGACTACCTGGGCCAGTTCCTGCACGGCGCCACTCAGGTCACCCGCGCGAACGAGGCACGCCGCGTCGACTTTGCCCGGGCGGTGAGCGAAGAGCATGCGCACATCGTGCAGGCCATTGCCGACCGGGCGCCCGCCCAGGCCCGCGAAGCCGCCGCCCGGCACATGTGCAATGCCATACGGCGGATAGAACAGGCCGATCCCGCCTTCTGGTCGCAAGAGGGCGAGGCCCTGGCCCGCTCGCTGACCACGCGCAGGCCGGGCGGCTGAAGCGGCTGCACCCATCGTGTTACGGGTAAACCCGGCCAGGTGCCCGTACCTAAATTTGTATGATGACCATATAAATAACAGGCTCGCACCGCACCGCAACCACTGCAGGAGACATCCATGGCCCGACTGCCATCCAGACGCCTTTTTCTTCGCTCAGCGGGCTGTGCCTGTCTGGCGCTTGCCGCGCCCTTGTGCCTGGCCCAGGCCTGGCCGGCGCGGCCGGTGCGGCTGGTGGTCCCGTTCCCGCCGGGCGGGCTGATCGACAACATGGCGCGGCTGGTCGGCACGCGCCTGGCGCAGGAACTGGGCCAGCCCGTGGTGGTGGACAACAAACCGGGTGCCGGCGGCAACCTGGGGGCGGCCGAAGTCGCGCGTTCCACGCCGGACGGCTACACGCTGCTGATGGCCTCTCCCGCGCTGACGATCGGCCCCGCCGTCTACAAGAACCTGCCCTATCAGCCCGAGCAACTCGCGCCCGTGGCGCTGCTGGGCCGGGTCCCCAACGTGCTGCTCGTCAACCCGGCCAGCGGCCTGCAGACGGTGCAGGACATAGTGGCACGCGCCAGGGCGCAGCCCGGCAGGATGAACTACGCCTCCAACGGCAACGGGACTTCGCTGCACCTGAGCGCGGAGCTGTTCAAGCGCCGCGGCGACATCTTCATCACGCACGTCCCCTACCGCGGCGCGGCCGCGGCCATCACGGCCCTGCTCTCCGGCGAAGTCGACCTGATGTTCGACAACCTGCCCTCGGCCATCGGCCAGATCCAGGCAGGCAAGCTGCGCGCACTGGCCGTGACCACACCGCAGCGCAGCGCGGCCCTGCCGGATGTCCCCACCATGGCCGAAGCGGGCCTGGCGGGCTTCGATGTCAGCGCCTGGTTCGGCGTGGCCGCGCCGTCCGGCCTGCCGCCTGCGGTGGCGGCAAGGCTGTCGGAGGCGCTGGAGAAGGTGGCGCGGCTGCCCGAAGTGGCGGCCTCCATGCAGCGCCAGGGCGCGCAACCCTCTTTCATGGACGGGCGTGCCGCCGCCCAGGCCATGGCGGCGGACGCGGCCCAGTGGAAACAGGTGGCCGCCTTTGCCAAGATCCAACTCGACTGACACCATGCCCTCACTCGACATCGGCCTGATCGGCCTCGGCGCCATGGGCGCCGGCATGGCGCGCTCGCTGCGGCGCGCCGGCCACCATGTAAGCGTCCACGACCTGCGCGCCGAAGCGGCGCAAGCCTTCGCCCGCGACGGCGGCCGCGCCTGCGCCTCGCCGGCGGAACTGGCCACGCACTGCGACATCGTGGTGTCGGTGGTGGTCAACGCCGCCCAGACCGAAGCCGTGCTGTTCGGCGAGCAGGGCTGCGCCGCGGCCATGCGCCCCGGCAGCCTGTTCGTCATGTGCTCCACGGTCGACCCAGCCTGGTCGGCGGCGCTGGAGGCGCGGCTGGCAGAACGCGGTCTGCTCTACCTCGATGCGCCGATCTCCGGCGGCGCGGCCAAGGCGGCCAGCGGCGAGATGACGATGATGACCTCGGGCTCGCCCGCGGCCTACGAGAAGGCCGGCGCGGCACTCGATGCCATGGCCGCCAAGGTCTACCGCCTCGGCGAGCGCGCTGGCGCGGGCAGCAAGGTCAAGATCATCAACCAGCTGCTGGCCGGCGTGCACATCGCCGCCGCCGCCGAAGCCATGGCGCTGGGCCTGCGCGAGGGCGTGGACCCGGCCGCGCTGTACGAAGTCATCACCCACAGCGCCGGCAACAGCTGGATGTTCGAGAACCGCATGGCCCACGTGCTGGCGGGCGACTACACGCCGCTGTCGGCGGTGGACATCTTCGTGAAGGACCTGGGCCTGGTACTGGACATGGCACGCTCCAGCAAGTTCCCGCTGCCGCTATCCTCCACCGCGCACCAGATGTTCATGCAGGCCTCGAGCGCCGGCTTTGCGCGCGAGGACGACAGCGCGGTGATCAAGATATTCCCGGGCATCGAGCTGCCGAAGTGAGACACCCCCAGGCTACGCGCTTCGCGTCTTCGCCCGCCCCCTTCAAGGGGTCGCATCCTGCGGACCGGCGGAGCCGGTTGCGCGGATTGTGCTTTTGGGTTTCATGTGCTGCGGGCGTAGCAAGCACTCTGGAAAACTGAGACGTTCATGACGAAAATCCTGCTCGGCTGCATTGCCGACGACTTCACCGGCGCCACCGACCTGGCCAACAACCTGGTGCGCGCCGGCATGCGCGTGGTGCAGACCATCGGCGTGCCGGCCCAGCCGCTGCGCGCGGAGGCGGAGGCGGACGCGGTGGTGGTCGCGCTCAAGTCGCGCACCATCGCGCCGGCCGACGCCGTTGCGCAATCGCTGGCCGCCCTGCGCTGGCTGCAGGCGCAAGGCGCAGCGCAGATCTACTTCAAGTACTGCTCCACCTTCGACAGCACGCCGGAGGGCAACATCGGCCCGGTGACGGAGGCGCTGATGGACGCGCTGCGCTGCGGCTTCACCATCGCCACGCCGGCCTTTCCCGACAACGGGCGCACCGTGTTCAAGGGCTACCTGTTCGCCGGCGACGTGCTGCTCAACGAGAGCGGCATGCAGCACC
>NZ_JAELTO010000181.1 GCF_016428875.1 Xylophilus sp. ASV27 | reverse complement strand
CCCCCCCCCCCCCCCCCCCCCCCCCCCCCCCCCCCCCCCCCCCCCCCCCCCCCTTTTCAAGCAGAAGACGGCATACGCGATTTCCTGTACGGTCTCGTGGGCTCGGAGATGTGTATAAGAGACAGGCGCGAGGCCATCACCAACTACGAGGTCGACAAGACCGTCAAGACCGTGCGCGGCGGCACCGGCACGGTGCGCCGCCTGAGCGCGGCCGTGGTCGTCAACTACCAGGCGCCGGCCGGCGCGGGCGGCAAGCCTGGCGCGCCGCCGGAGCTGCAGCCGCTGTCGGCGCAGCAGATCGAGCAGATGACCGCGCTGGTGCGCGAGAGCATCGGCTTCAACAAGGACCGCGGCGACTCGGTCAACCTGATGAACACGCCCTTCCAGGTTCCGGCCGTGGACACCACCGTGCTGCCGTTCTGGAAGCAGCCCGAGGTGCTGGACCTGGCGCGCAGCATGGCCTGGCCGGTGGGCACCCTGCTGCTGGCCGCGCTGGTGCTGCTGGGCTTCGTGCGGCCGGCGCTGAAGGCCGTCAACCGCGCGCCGGCACCTGCGGCGGGCGGCCAGCTCGACGCCGTGGTGGCGGACAACCCGCCGCGCCCCGCACTGCCGAGCCCGGCCGAGCGCGAGCCGCAGGTGCTCGCTCCCACCGACGAGCAACTGCGCTTGGAGGATGCGCGCCAACTGGCCCGCAGCAACCCGACCGCGGTCGCCAACATCGTGAAGGGCTGGGTCAGCGGCGACGTGCCGGCCTGATCGTGCCTCTGAGGCGTATCCGGAACTAGCAGCCATGGACAATCAAGGACTCGACGACGCCGCCATTCTGCTGATGTCGCTTGGCGAGGAGGAAGCGGCGGAGGTGTTCAAGTACCTCTCGCCCAAGGAGGTGCAGAAGCTGGGCGAGACCATCGCGCGCATGCGCAACGTCTCGCGTGACCGCGTGGACGAGGTGATCAACAAGTTCACCGGCGTGGCCGCGCGGCAGAGCCTGCTGGTGTCGGACTCCGGCGACTACGTGCGCGCCGTGCTGCGGCGCGCGTTGGGCGACGACAAGGCCGCGCTGCTGATCGACCGCATCCTGCAGGGCGGCGACGTCTCCGGCATCGAAAGCCTGAAATGGATGGACCCGGTGTCGGTGGCCGAACTGCTGCGCAACGAACACCCGCAGATCATCGCGGCCATCCTGGTGCACCTGGACTATGACCAGGCCGCCAGCGTGCTGGTCCACCTGTCCGAGCGCCAGCGTAGCGAGGTGATGCTGCGCATCGCCACGCTCGAAGGCATACAGCCCACCGCGCTGAAGGACCTGAACGAGGTGCTGTTCAACGTGCTGGCCGGCGGCGACAAGATCCGCAAGACCTCGCTCGGCGGCATCAAGACCGCCGCGGAGATCGTCAACCTGCTGGGCGCGGCCATCGAGGGTCCGTTGCTCGACTCGATCCGCGCCTACGACGCGGACCTGGCGCAGAAGATCGTGGACAAGATGTTCGTCTTCGACGACGTCGGCAAGCTCGATGGCAAGTCGATCCAACTGGTGCTCAAGGAAGTCGCCACCGAGACCCTGCTGGTCGCGCTCAAGGGTGCCTCGCCCGAGCTGCGCGACAAGTTCCTGAGCAACATGTCCACCCGCGCCGCCGAAGCGCTGCGCGAGGACCTGGAGTCGCGCGGACCGATGCGCCTGTCCGAGGTCGAGGCGCAGCAGAAGGAAATCCTGAAGGCGGTGCGCCGCCTGGCCGACGAAGGCCAGATCGTTCTGGGAGGCAGCGGCGATGACAGCTTCGTCTAGCGCCGGCAACCGCTACGCCCGCTTCATTCCCAGCGAGGAGATCGAGCAGGTCGCGCCGTGGGAGTTCGGCGCAGTGGATGAGTCGGTGCGCGCGGCCCTGGCCGCCGCCGCGCAGCTCGAGGCCGAGCACGGCGCCGAGAACACCCCTGCCGCGCTGGCGCGGCTGCAGCAGGTGCGCGAGGAGGCGCGCGCCGAAGGCCATGCCGCCGGCTATGCCGAGGCCACGCGCGAGGGCAACGAACGCCTGGACGCCTACGTGGCGGGCCAGGGCCATGCCGCCGCCGAGCAACTGGCGCAACTGGTCAGCTCCGCGCAGCAGGGGCTGGACGCCGCTCAGCAGCGCATCGCCCAGGGCGTGCTGGACATGGCCTGCGCGCTGGCGCGCCAGGTGCTGCGGCACGAGCTGTCGCTCAACCCCAACGCACTGCAGCCGGTGATCCGCGAGGCGCTGGGCACGCTGCTGGCCGATGGCCGGCCCGCCACCGTGCGCCTGCATGCGCAGGACCTGGACATGTTGCGTGCGCCGCTGCAGGACGAGTTCGGCAGCATCCCGGTGCAGTGGCTGGCCGATGCCGCCGTGCCGCCCGGCGGCTGCCTGGTCGAATCCGCCGGCACCGTCATCGACGGTCGCCTGCAGACGCGCTGGGACCGTGCCATCGCCGCACTGGGCCTGGAAGCGCCCTGGGAGGAGCCCGCCGCGCAGCCACCCAGCGATGCGGAGCAGGCCGATGGCTGAACCACAGCAGCGCAATGCCGAACTGTGGCAGCGCTTCATCGACACCGCCGCCGCGCGCGTGGCCGTGCCGGTGCCGCTGGCCAGCCGCGGCACGCTCACCCGGCTCACCGGCCTGGTGCTGGAGGCCTCGGGCATTCGCCTGCCGGTCGGCTCGCAGTGCCGCGTCAGCATGCCCGACCAGCCGGCCGTGCTGGCCGAGGTCGTCGGCTTCTCGGGCGACAAGGCCTTTCTGATGCCGGCAGGCGACATCCACGGCCTCTCCAGCGGCGCCCAGGTGGCGCCGGCGGTGCCCTGGGTGCCGCCGCCGCGCTGGGGCGCCGCGCAGGACGACGGCCTGGAGGCCATGCAGGGCGGGGGCATGAACGCGCTGCGCCTGCCGCTGGGCGACGGCCTGCTCGGCCGCGTGGTCGATGCCTGCGGCGAGCCGCTCGACCACCAGGGCCCGCTGCAGCAGGTGCGCGCCGAGCCGCTGGACCGCCAGCCGCTCAACGCCATGGACCGCGACCCGGTGCGCGAGCCGCTCGATACCGGCGTGCGCGCCATCAACGCGCTGCTCACCGTGGGCCGCGGCCAGCGCCTGGGCCTGTTCGCCGGCTCCGGCGTCGGCAAGAGCGTGCTGCTGGGCATGATGGCGCGCTACACCGCGGCCGACGTGATCGTGGTCGGACTGATCGGCGAGCGCGGCCGCGAGGTCAAGGAGTTCATCGAGGACATCCTCGGCGACGACGGCCGCGCGCGCTCGGTCGTCGTCGCCGCGCCGGCCGACGCGCCGCCGCTGCTGCGCATGCAGGGCGCGGCCTATGCCACCGCCGTGGCCGAGTACTTCCGCGACAAGGGCCGGCACGTGCTGCTGCTCATGGATTCGCTCACCCGCTACGCCATGGCCCAGCGCGAGATCGCCCTGGCCATCGGCGAGCCGCCCGCCACCAAGGGCTACCCGCCGAGCTGCTTCGCCAAGCTGCCGCATCTGGTCGAGCGCAGCGGCAACGGCCTGCACGGCGTGGGCTCGATCACCGCCTTCTACACCGTGCTGTCCGAGGGCGACGATCAGCAGGACCCGATCGCCGATGCGGCCCGCGCCATCCTCGACGGCCACATCGTGCTGTCGCGCGCGCTGGCCGAGTCCGGCCACTACCCGGCCATCGACATCGAGCAGTCCGCCTCGCGCGTGATGCACAACGTCGCCTCGCCCGAGCATCTGGATACGGCGCGGCGCTTTCGCGCCGTCTACTCGCGCTACCAGAAGGGCAAGGATCTGGTCCAGGTCGGCGCCTACATGCCCGGCTCCGACCCGGCGCTGGACGAGGCCATCGCCCTGCAGCCGGCCATGGCCGGGTTCCTGCAGCAGGGCATGCACGACGCGGTCACGCTCGACCAGAGCTGCACCGAGCTGGCCGCCGTGGTCGGAGGCGCCGGATGAGCGCGCGCGACGATTCCGCCGGCGGCCTGCGCGTGGCGATCGAAATGGCCACGCGCCAGCGCGACGCCGCCGCCCAGTCCCTGGCCCAGGCCCGCGACAGCCAGGGCGCCGCCCAGGGCCAGCTCGACCAGCTCCAGCAGTACGCCCGGGAGAGCGAGTCGCGCTGGACGCAGCAGGCCCAGATCCGGGCCACGCCCGAGCTGATGCAGCACCACTACCAGTTCATGGACCGGCTCTACCACACGGTGGACCTGCAGAACGGCGTGATGGAGCAGCATGCGCGCCAGGTGCGGGCCCGCGTCGCCCAGTTGCGCGCGGCCGAGCTGCGGCTGGCCAGCCTGAGCCAGGTGGTGGCGCGCAAGGCCAGCCAGCAGGCGCGCCTGCAGCAGCGGCGCGAGCAGAAGGAAGTGGACGAGTTTGCGGCCCGGCAGTCGCTCCGACGTGCCGGCACCGCCTTTGGAGGACAGGACTGATGGCCATCGAACACCCCCCCGCGGCTACCCCCGCCCCGACCCGCAGCGTGCGCAGCGAAGGCGCCCGCACGGACGCCACGCGCGCGGGCGCCGGCACCGACAAGGCCTTCGCCGCGCTGCTGGGCGCGGCAGAGGAAGCGGAGACCGCGCGGCCGGACACGCCCGCCGAGCATCCTCCCCATGCCGGCCGCTCCCCTGATGCGGCGACCGACGGCGTTGCCGTCGATGCCGCAGCGCTGGCCGGCGCGCAAGCCGCTGTCTCTTATACACATCTAAAAGGGGGGGGGGGGGGGGGGGGGGGGGGGGGGGGGGGGGGGGGGGGGGGGGGGGG
>NZ_JAELTO010000180.1 GCF_016428875.1 Xylophilus sp. ASV27 | reverse complement strand
CCCCCCCCCCCCCCCCCCCCCCCCCCCCCCCCCCCCCCCCCCCCCCCCCCCCCCCCCCCCCCCCCCCCCCCCCCCCCCCCCCCCCCCCCCCCCCCCCCCCCCCCCCCCCCCCCCTTTTTTCAAGCAGCAGACGGCATACGAGATTTCCTGTACGGTCTCGTGGGCTCGGAGATGTGTATAAGAGACAGGGCCAGGTCCGGATCGGGCGCCGACCAGGGGCGCGGCGATGGCGCGGCGCCGGCCGCGTCCGGCGCCGCCGGCAGGCCGCGTGGCTCCTGGGGCGTGGCCGGGGAGCCGGCAGGGCCGTGCAGGCCGCTGCGGTGCGCCTGCGCCAGCGCCTCGAAGAAGGGCTGCGCCTGCGGTTCGGGGTAGCCGATGCTGGCCAGTCCCGCGCGCAGCAGCGGCAACAGGGTGGCGCTCAGCGACTTCAGGCGCTCGGGGTCGGCGCGCCCCAGTTCGGGCTGTGCGCTCCAGAGCAGGTGTGGGACCAGGGCCGCGTAGCCGTCGGGATCGACCGGGCCGCCACGCTCGGCCAGCCGCGCGGTGGCGATCACCTCCGACCAGGGCCCGCACACGAAGCGGCGTACCGCCTCGGGCACGCCGGGCATCTCCGGCCGGCGCTCGATGTCTGCCGCGATGCGCGCGGCGAGCAGGCGGCGCTCCTCGGCGTACAGCGCATCGCCGCTACGGAGCGCCGGCGCGGCAGCGGGCGGCGCAGGCGGCAACGAGGGCGGCATGGCGAAGGGCTTGCCCGCCGCAGCAGGCGCGTCCACGTAGCCCACGGGCCTCACCCCGGCTTTCAAGAGGAAGTCCGACAGCCGGCGGTACTCCAGCGCCAGGTTCTCGCCCAGTGCCGAGCTGAGGTACAGCATCCACGTGGAGCGGGCTCGCGCGTCCGCGCCGGTGCGCCGCACCAGGGTCTGCAGCGCGCGGGTGTAGACCGCCGGACGCAGCATGTTGCGCTGCGGCTGTACGCGCGACAGCCCCTGCGCGGCGCAGATCAGGCTGTCGAATTCCGCCAGCGGCGCTTCCACCGCCTGCAGCGCGGCCTGCTGGGAGCGCGCGAGTTCCACGGCGTCCTCCACCACGGTGTCATCGACCAGCGACAGTTCCTGGGGCGGCGGCGGCGCCTTGGCGGGCTCGCCGAGGGCGTCCTCGCGCATGGCTTCTTCCAGCACGCCGGGAAAGCGCGCCACCAGGAAGGCCATGTTGTCGATGAGCAGTTGCAGCACCTCGCCAACGGCACTGTGGCGCTGGAACTGCAGGCCCCGGCGGCTGTGCCGCAGCAACTCGTCGCGCGCGCTCGCCACCACCGTATGCATCAAGGCCCCGCTGTGGGCGACGGCGTCGGCCAGGCAGGCCGCGAGAGGGTCGTTCGGCGCCGAACCGGACATCGGGGAATTCATGGTGCCCCTGGCAATGCGGTGCACGACTCAGCTCAGGGCCTTGAAGCGCATGCGCTTGGGCTTGGCGCCTTCCTCGCCGAGGCGCTTCTTCTTGTCGGCCTCGTACTCCTGGTAGTTGCCGTCGAAGAAGGTCCACTGGCTGTCGCCTTCGGCGGCCAGGATGTGGGTGGCGATGCGATCGAGGAACCAGCGGTCGTGGCTGATGACCAGCACGGTGCCGGCGAATTCGAGCAGTGCGTCTTCGAGCGCGCGCAGCGTCTCCACGTCCAGGTCGTTGGAGGGCTCGTCCAGCAGCAGCACGTTGCCGCCCGCGATCAGGGTCTTGGCCAGGTGCAGGCGGCCGCGCTCGCCGCCCGAGAGCGTGCCGACCTTCTTCTGCTGGTCGGCGCCGTTGAAGTTGAAGCGGCCGGCGTAGGCGCGGCTGGCCATCTGGAACTTGCCGACGTTGAGGATGTCCAGGCCGCCGGAGATGTCTTCCCAGACGGTCTTCTCGTTCTCCAGCACGTCGCGGTGCTGGTCGACGAAGGCCATCTTGACGGTGGAGCCGATCACGACCTCGCCGCTGTCGGGCTTCTCCTTGCCGGCCAGCAGCTTGAACAGCGTGGACTTGCCCGCGCCGTTCGGGCCGATGATGCCGACGATGGCGCCGGGCGGGATGTTGAAGCTCAGGTTGTCGATCAGCAGGCGGTCGCCGAAGGACTTGCTGACGTTCTTGAATTCGAACACCTGGTTGCCCAGGCGGTCGGCCACGGGAATGAAGATTTCCTGGGTTTCGTTGCGCTTCTGGTATTCGAAATCGCTCAGTTCCTCGAAGCGGGCCAGGCGCGACTTGCTCTTGGCCTGGCGCGCCTTGGGGTTCTGGCGCGACCATTCCAGCTCCTTCTTCAGGGCCTTGGCGTGGGCTTCCTCGCTCTTCTGCTCCTGCGCCAGGCGGTCGCCCTTCTGCTCGAGCCAGGTGCTGTAGTTGCCCTTCCATGGGATACCACGGCCGCGGTCGAGCTCCAGGATCCACTCCGCCGCGTTGTCTAGGAAGTAGCGATCGTGGGTGATGGCCACCACGGTGCCCGAGAAGCGCTTGAGGAAGACTTCCAGCCACTCGACGGATTCGGCGTCCAGGTGGTTGGTGGGCTCGTCGAGCAGCAGCATGTCGGGCTTGGACAGCAGCAGGCGGCACAGCGCCACGCGGCGCTTCTCGCCTCCGGAGAGCACGCCGATCCTGGCGTCCCAGGCCGGCAGGCGCAGCGCGTCGGCGGCGATCTCCAGCTGGTGCTCGGAGTCGGTGCCGGCGGTGGCGATGATGGCTTCGAGCTCGGCCTGCTCGGCCGCCAGGGCGTCGAAGTCGGCGTCTTCGGCGCCGTAGGCCACGTAGACCTCCTCCAGGCGCGCCTTGGCGGCGAACACCGCGCCCATGGACTCCTCCACGCTCTCGCGCACCGTGTGCTCCGGGTTGAGCTGCGGCTCCTGCGGCAAATAGCCGATCGACAGGCCGGGCATCGGCATCGCCTCGCCTTCGAACTCCTTGTCCACGCCCGCCATGATCTTCAGCAGCGTGGACTTGCCCGAGCCGTTCAGGCCGAGCACGCCGATCTTGGCGCCCGGGAAGAAGGAGAGCGAGATGTCCTTCAAGATCTGCCGCTTGGGCGGCACGGTCTTGCTGACCTTGTTCATGGTGTAGACGTATTGGGCCATCTTGGAATTGGGTCCGGTATCGAGAAGAAAAAATGCGCCGTTGAACAGCGTGCAACCCCTGATTATCGACCCATGCGACAATAGCGACAGCCGCGGGCTTCCAGTTGCCCCGGCGTCAGCACTCTGCTGGGGACATCCGCTCCCGCCTCAGAACCTGGCCTGCCTCCACTGGACCGTGTCCTTGGACACATTGCGGCAGACCGATTCCCCCGTGCCCTGGATGGGCACTTCACCATGACCTTTGACGATCTGAACCTGGCTCCGGCCATTCTGCAAGCCGTTCACGAACAGGGCTACGACACGCCCACCCCGATCCAGGCGCAAGCCATTCCCGCCGTCCTCGCCGGACACGACCTGCTCGCAGGCGCGCAGACCGGCACCGGCAAGACCGCCGCCTTCACCCTGCCGATGCTGCACCGCCTGTCGCAGAGCGAGGCGCCCAGGAGCAAGTTCGGCGGCAAGGGCGTGCGCGCCCTGGTGCTGACCCCTACGCGCGAACTCGCGGCCCAGGTCGAGGAGTCGGTGCGCGAGTACGGCAAGCACCTGAAGCTCACCTCCACCGTGATCTTCGGCGGCGTGGGCATGAACCCGCAGATCGACCGCATCAAGCGCGGCGTCGACATCCTGGTGGCCACGCCCGGCCGCCTGCTGGACCTGCAGCAGCAGGGCAACCTCGACCTCTCGACCGTGCAGATGCTGGTGCTCGACGAGGCCGACCGCATGCTCGACATGGGCTTCATCCACGACGTGAAGAAGGTGCTGGCCCTGGTGCCCAAGGACAAGCAGAGCCTGCTGTTCTCCGCCACCTTCAGCGACGAGATCCGCGAACTGGCCAACGGCCTGCTGAAGAACCCGCAGAGCATCCAGGTCACGCCCTCCAACACCACGGTGCAGCGCATCACCCAGGTGATCCACCCGGTCGGCCGCGGCAAGAAGAAGCAGTTGCTCGCGCACATCATCAACGAGCACAACTGGAGCCAGGTGCTGGTGTTCACCCGCACCAAGTTCGGCGCCAACAACGTGGCCGAGTTCCTGACCAAGAACGGCATCCAGGCCCTGGCGTTGCACGGCAACAAGAGCCAGTCGGCGCGCACCCAGGCCCTGCAGGGCTTCAAGAGCGGCGAGATCCGCGCCCTGGTGGCCACCGACATCGCCGCGCGCGGCATCGACATCGACGAACTGCCGCACGTCGTCAACTATGAAATCCCGAACGTGTCGGAAGACTACGTCCACCGCATCGGCCGCACCGGCCGCGCCGGCAACAGCGGCGAGGCGGTGAGCCTGGTCTGCATGGACGAAGAAGGCTTCATGTACGACATCGAGCGCTTCACCAAGCAGAAGATCCCGGTCCAGGTGATCGACGGCTTCGGCCCGGAACCCGGCGAGAAGGCCGAGCCGATCGCCATGGGCCGCCAGACCATCTGGGGCGGTGCCGGCAAGCCGCCGAGCCGCGAGGTGATGGTCGCGGCGGCCAAGGCGGCACGCAGCGAGATGATGCAGCGCATCCGCGACAACAAGGCCACCCAGGGCGAGCGCGGCGGCAACGGCGGCAACGGCGGCGGCCGTGCGGCCGGTAACGGCCAGGGCCTGTCTCTTATACACATCTAAAAGGGGGGGGGGGGGGGGGGGGGGGGGGGGGGGGGGGGGGGGGGGGGGGGG
>NZ_JAELTO010000017.1 GCF_016428875.1 Xylophilus sp. ASV27 | reverse complement strand
CAACCGGCCGGTGAGCCTGCGGGTCTACGCAGATCGCCTGGTGGTCGCGGCCGAAGGCCAGATCGTGTGCGAGCATCAGCGCCTGATCGAACGCAACCACCATGGTGCGGGACAGACCGTCTACGACTGGCGCCACTACCTGGCGGTGCTGCAGCGCAAACCTGGAGCCTTGCGCAACGGTGCTCCGTTCCTGGAACTGCCAGCGGCCTTCAAGCGACTGCAGGCCACCTTGCTCAAGCAACCCGGCGGCGACCGGGAGATGGTGGAGGTACTGGCACTGGTGCTGCACCACGATGAACAGGCTGTGCTCGCTGCAGTGGAGTTGGCACTGGAGTCAGGGGCTGCCAGCAAGACCCACATCCTGAACGTGCTGCACCGCCTGCTGGACGGCAAGCCCGCTCCAGCACCGGTCACATCGCCGCAGGCCCTCAAGCTGGCGGTGGAACCCCAGGCCAATGTGCTTCGCTACGACCAATTGAGGGAGGTGCGCTATGCGTCATGACCCTGCCATCGCTTCCATCGTGATCATGTTGCGCGAGCTCAAGATGCACGGCATGGCCCAGGCTGTTGCGGAACTGGCCGAGCAAGGCGCGCCGGCCTTCGATGCAGCAAAGCCCATCCTGTCCCAACTGCTCAAGGCCGAGACCGCCGAGCGCGAAGTGCGCTCTGTGGCCTACCAATTGAAGGTGGCCAAGTTCCCTGCGTACCGGGACATGGCGGGCTTTGACTTCAGCCATAGCGAGGTGAACGAGGCACTGGTGCGCCAACTGCACCGCTGCGAATTCTTGGAGAACGCCAACAACGTGGTGCTGGTGGGTGGCCCGGGTACCGGCAAGACCCACATCGCCACAGCCCTCGGGGTGCAAGCCATCGAGCACCATCACCGCAGGGTGCGGTTCTTCTCCACGGTGGAGCTGGTCAATGCACTGGAAGAGGAGAAGGCCAACGGCAAGCCTGGACAGTTGGCCCACCGGTTGGCCTATGCCGATCTGGTGATCCTGGATGAACTGGGCTACCTGCCGTTCAGCACGTCAGGAGGAGCCTTGCTGTTTCACCTGCTGTCCAAGCTGTACGAGCGCACGAGCGTCGTGATCACCACCAACCTGAGCTTTAGCGAGTGGGCCAATGTGTTCGGCGATGCCAAGATGACCACGGCGCTGCTGGACCGGCTCACGCATCACTGCCATATTCTGGAAACCGGCAACGACAGCTATCGGTTCAAGAACAGCTCCGCACAGCAACCACCACAGACCACCAAGAAGGAGAAGGCGACCAAGAACTTATCCACAACGTGAGCGTGAAGTTCACGAACCAGGGTGGGTCAGATCGAGATGGAAATGGTGGGTTGCGGTTGCATGGAAATCAACAAACGCGGCACATGGCCGCAACCCGGTTTCAACCTGAGAGACGTTGGACGCATGCGCTGTGACGCTGTCCCCATTGGCCGCCAGCCCAAATTTCTGCCGAAATCCGGGCCAGCGGCCACATTCTTTGTGCTCGGGCGGGCCGGCACAAAGAATGTGCGAATCGGCTGGGGACGGCGTCAAATCAGGCTGCGTCCAGCGTGGAATGCGTCAACACCACGGCCTTCAATGTGCGAGCAACGTGGCACCCACTGTGCGACTATGTGCCAACCATGGCGATGAGAACATGCCGCCAACTGTGCCGACACCCCTCTGCTAACGGTGCGAACAACCAGCCAGGCAATGTGGCATCTGAGCGCTGGCGCTGGATCAACGGCTCACCGCAACCGTAGCCCAAGCCATGCAAGCACGCCGACCGCAAGCAGCAGCGCGGCTTGCATGAGTACGGGCTGCAACCGCCACCACAAGTGCCGTGCAGCCCAGCGAACGGGGTGGCGTCTGGCGTCTTCCAGTTGTGCGGACTGGCGCTTGATGACCGTATCGTGCCGTGACGCTTCTATCGCCATACGTTCGCGCTCGAAGAGCAGCTCGGCCAGGTACTCGCGCGGGTCGCGTTCGCGGATGTTCGCCTCCCAGGACGTGACTGGGGTCAGCTCTTTCACTGGCATTTGCTTGGAAACGCCTTCCCGATGCTCAGGGTCGCTGTACGCGAACTTCAGGCCGAAGCGTTCGTAGAAGCGGTTGCGCCTTGTGCGGTTTTCCTCTTCAGCCTGGCCAGACAGCAGCTTGATCGGCCTGACGGTTGCCTCTGGCCACTGCTGCGCCCAGGTCACGATTTCGTTCATTAGGTAGGTGCCTATCCGCTGGCCGCGTAGCTCGGCCGGATCAAGGAAGAGCGCTCCTCCCACCAACGAGACCGACGCTTCACCGTCGCGGAAGCCTCGTGAATAGCTACCGTCAAATGTCCCACTGACCCGGGATCGGAACGAGTGTTTGGCCTCGATGGTTTGGTAGGACAGGCGGATCGAAGCCTCGTACATCTGCCCGTCCCTGTCGTCGCGCCGGTAGCTTTCCTCACGCTGGACGAAAAGCATGGCAATTGGCTCGCCATTCGGAATGCGCCGGTCACGAACTTCCAGGATGAAGACTGGAGGTTTGATTCGCTGCTTGCCGCGCCAGGCGTCGTCAAATGCAGGTAGTGTCATCGGCCCAGCTCCTTGGCTGATCGCCGTGCAACAGCGATCAACCGTTCGCGGTGCCATGCCAAATAGCTGCGATGCGCATCGCTCAGCCATCGGAGCGTCATGCCCGGCTGCAGGCCGAGGCGGTTCTGGTCGTCGGCTGACAGGCGTGGTGACACAGCATTACGCCGGCATCGTCGAAGCTGACCAGGAAGCCGTCGAACAACGCGTCCAGGTTGGCCACCAGCAGGAAGCCGTTGAACACATCAAGGCGTTCGGCATCGCTGCTGCACTCGGCCCAGGGCTTGGCGTGGCTGGCGCGCAGCAGTTCAGGCAAGGCCAAACCCGTCACGGCGCATGCGCCGCCCCAGTAGTCGAGCATGGCGCTGCGGTACTTTTGCTGCCCTACACGCTGTCGCACCAAGCGTTCCACCTCGGTGTCGCCAAGGCCGTTGGTAAGCTCGCCCAGCTGGCGCGAAACCTCACTCTCGAAGTCTTTCGCCGCTTGGCTTGGCAAGGCCCTCGCCAAGCTGGCGGCACGGCGCAGCAGAGCCGCCAGTTCGGCTTCGGTTGATGCGGCGAAGCCGGCGGCGGCGCACAGACTGGGGAAAGTCTGTCGCATCTCCGGCAGCAGTGCCGGCGTGGCCGCTTCCACCGTCAGAAGCAGACCTTCCACACCAGGGAGCAGAGTCACTTCAGCCCGCGCGCTATGTCGTGCGGAAGCCAGCGCTACCGTGTGCGGGTCGCCTGGAAGCGCATGCTCAAAGCCGTGATCGTGGCCCAGTTTCTCGATCAGCGCTCGCTGCAACGGGTTCATGTGCCAGTGACCTACTGCAAAGCCTGTTGCCGCTCGCCGTTGAAGCGCTTGCAGAACAGCAGCCCATCGTCAGTGCTGGGGTCGAGTGTCAGGCGCACCGCGTCCCCTTGCAGGTCGCCTGGCGGTGGCGTGGTGGTCGTGACGATGTACTGAAAGGGCAATTCCCCATGCGGGAAGTGCTCGCTGTGAAGTTCACTCATCAGCGACAAGAAGTTCTCGTAGAGCCCCGTGCTCATGTCCGCTTCCCGGGGGCAGTCGTGGATGAAGAGCCCTGGGAGGGCTCCGTCCTTCCGGGGGCTGTCCAGCATGCAGGCCATGTCCCCGAGCAATACCTCCAACACCCGAAAGGCTTCGCCGCCTCGGAGCGAAATGCGGAACGGCCGCTGCTCGTCATGCGGGTCGAAACTGCCGAAGGCGCCGTCGGGGAGCAACTGCTGCGTCAGCCCGTCGATGATTGCGGCCAAAATCTTCTCACGGTCAGACTTGTTCAGCTTTGCGACCGCGAGTTGGGTTTGCGCGCGTCCCAGCTCCTGCGCGACCTGCACGCTGTGGGCACGCGCTGCGTCGATGTCAGCCTGTGCCTTTGCCGACCCCGCAGCGCCATCCCAGCGGCTCAGCTCCTCCAGCAAGGCGGGCCATTTGTTGGCCTCCATTTGGGCCGTCCGTGTTGCGAGCCGGGCCTTGCTCTGGGAAGCAACCAGGGTCTTCTCGTTGTCCTGCATGGTCGTGACCAAACGATGCAAGTCGTTCTTGCGTAATAGGGCGGCGCCGGCACGCGAAATGGACGCCTCCATCGCAAGCTTGAGGTTGGGCCGGTCCCGGGTATCACGAAAGCTGAACTGCTTTAGCTGGTTGATCTCGGCCTGTACATGCTGGCACTCACCGAAAGCAACATTACCGTGCTTGCAATGGCCGGCCAGTTGCTGAAGCGCCATAAGCTGCGCGCCAAGCGCCGAGTAAGCCTGCTCGTCGCCTTGGCGGGCCTTGTCCGCCAATTGGCACATCAGGTCGGCCTCGGCGTACTCGGCCTGTTTCCGCTTCAGGTCGGCGCGCAGATCAGCAAGCGCTTCGTCGGCCTTGTCCTGTTCGGCTTGCAACTTTTGTAGTCGAGCCTCGGCTTGTTTTCCCGCCATGTCGATACGGCTCGCCACGGAGTCAACAAAGAAGTCGTCGGTACGGATCGGCAAATCCTCCGGCAGTTGCCCTTGTGCCCGCAGGCTGCTCTCAATGCGGCGCCGGATCAGCGCCGGCTCCTTGAGCAGTTCCTCGACCTTCTCCTTCGCTGCTTTGAGCGATTCCTCCAGCTTGGCCGTCTCGCTCAGCAGCGCGGTCTCACCTTGATCCAGCAGTCCAAGCACGGCACGCATCACGATGGGTGGGTCTTGGCGCTGGCGTTGCAGCATGTTGCCTTCGCCGTCGCGCCAGTCGTAGAAGGCCTTGAAGCGCGCGCCTTGGTCGCGGCTGACCCAGGCCAGCAAGTGCCGCCACTCAATGGCCTGGCCGGTCTCTGGGATGTTGCGGGGCGAGACCCGGCTCATCATGGTGTCGCCGAGCTGCTTCACGAAATCGCGGTCGTTGATTTCAGTCTCACGAGTCCAGATCGCCGTGATGTCCGTGCCCGGGGTCGCCACACCGACCTTGTGCGGGTTGAAGTAGCGGCACACCGTGAAGGCGTTGCCGTCCACATGCAGCACACCGATGACGCCACCCTGTGCGAACTCGCTGAACAGCTCTTCGCGCAGCTCCGCTACGGCTTTGGACGTATCGCCCAGGCATAGGCGCAGCAACAGGCATAGCGAGGTCTTGCCCACACCGTGCCCAGCGGCGCGGCTGCCTTTCGCGCTGCCCGCAGCCGGCTCCTTGGCCCAGATGATGTTCAGGCCG
This sequence comes from Xylophilus sp. ASV27, assembly GCF_016428875.1. Taxonomy (GTDB): domain Bacteria; phylum Pseudomonadota; class Gammaproteobacteria; order Burkholderiales; family Burkholderiaceae_C; genus Xylophilus. The sequence continues at coordinate 49,236 of NZ_JAELTO010000017.1, read as the reverse complement.
CGCCGCAGCGGCACCGAGCGGAAGACGTGCTCGTCGCCCGGTTCGCTGAAGATCGCCAACCGCTCGAACCACAAACGGGGGGCGCTTCGGTCGGTGGGCAGGTGCTGGGTCAGTGGCTCCACGGTGCGGCCCTCTTCGTCAGGCTTGTTTCTTTGACGGCGTTGCCGCCGGGGTTTCGTCGGCCGATGTCAGCGCCGCAAAGGCTTGCTTGGCGGCTCTGGCCAGCAAGATCGCCACGGGCGCGGTCTGGGCGCTCACGCGCACTTCAGCGGGCAAGGGCACGTTTGCAATGCGCTCGACCAAGTCGCCAGCCGAAATCATGCGGATCACCCCTCGGGCCTCGAAGTGGCGAAGCCACTGGTGGAGACGGTCGCCCGCCACGCGCGCAGCCTCAAAAACGCCGACGTGCGACTGCATGAAGTTGCGCACAAGGGCAAGACCTTGGACATCGAGCAAGCGCTCGTGCAGCTCGGTCTGCCCCGCCAGCACGAACACGTCGTTCAGCTCTCGCCGAGGCAATCGCTGCCCCTGCTCGATCAGGGTGAGCAGCAAGCCGGCGAGGTGGGCATCAGTCTCGTCCTGGATCACGCCATGGTCTGAATAGCTGGGCGGCGCCTGCACGCCCGGGGGCGGGCTCAGCAAGCTGGCGTAGGGCTGGCCGTGTTCATCCGCGAGGGCCATGCGTCGAAACTCGCGAAGCACCAGCCGCTGGGTGCGGTACTCGCCGAACTCCTTCATCTCTCGGTTCTTCAACACCCGAAAGGTCTCGCTCGGGTAGTCTGCGCCCATCACGTCGGCGGGGTCGAGGATGTAGCGAAGCTCGTCCTCGTGCAAGTCATAGAGGCGGGCGTAGTAGGCGTCCAGCTCGCCACGAATTTCGGCGCGGCGGTCGGGGTCGAAGGTGAAGGGCGGGCCCTCAAAGCCCAGGTCTTGTGCCCAGGCTTGCAGGTCGTGAGCGGTGTAGGTGAGTTCCAGTACGCGCGGGACAATGAAAGCGAGGTCTGTGTCCGTGTACCGTTCCGGCGGTAGGAACGGGAGCTGCTTCAAATAGAAGTAGGCGAGCGAAGTCCCGCCGACCTTTTGACGAGCCACGTAATCGAGCGCCAGCGCATCGAAGTTGGCGAGCAAGGCAGCACTTTGTTTGACCGACAGACCTGGGCCGGCAAAGAAGAGCGGGGTTTTGTGGTTCACGCCCACACGCGGCATCACGCTGGCAATCACCGTTCGCTCGTCAGTCGCGCGGCAGATGTCTCGCCAGCCCATCAGCCAACCCCGCGTCCAACCTTTGTCTTGCAGGCGTTTCTCGACCTCAGCTTGGCTCACCCAGTAGCGCGTCGTCGTCGTGCGGCTTGGGTCTACCCTTTCTTCATCGGTCATGTCGCGGTTGTCGCCGTCCGCTTCGTAGGTGGCCCAACGGTGGTCGAACTGATGGATCAGCTTGGCTTCGTAGAGTGGCAGCAGGCCCGCAGCCGGCGCGTCAGCGAACAAATGGCTATCGCCGGACATGTGCAACATCACTGAGAAGTTGATGCCCCACGGATTGCCGTCTGGCCGCTTTTCGTCGATGAGCACGGGCGCAGTGCGGTAGATCTTTTTGGTCAGCTCGGCATCGTGCTTGCTGCGAAAGACGGGGCACGTGAGTGTGTTCGGATTGATCAGGCGGAACTCGGCCGGTGTCAGGCTGAAAAGGCGTCTTTCGTCCCCGAGGTCAGCCAGTTCTTTCGCATGGAAGATGAAGTCGGCTTTCGACGCTGTGCCGATCGTGAGAAGACAAAAGGCATCTCGGCTGTCTGTCCCGGGGAAGAGTCGTCGGATTTCCCAGAATCCGAGCAGACTCACCAAGCGTCCCTGCTGAGCGAGGTGCCCGAAGTACGCCTTGGTGCCGTCATCAGTGGCAATACCTGTTGGCACTATGAAGCCAGCGCGTCCGGCTGCGTGAGTGATCTGGTTGATGCTCTCCGAGAACAGCGCGTAAGTGTTCAAGTCTCCCCTGCCGGTCAGCGGATAGCGCCCGCCGTCCTCTCCCTTCACGTGCGCATACAGGCTGGCGGCCTCCGCCGTGCGGCGCGCGCTGATGAATTCGCCGTGAAGCCGCTGCTCGGCTTCGCACTCATGCGGCGGGTGCTCGTGCTGCGGGAAGAGCTGCTGGGCCAGCCGGCCCTCGCTCAGCCACTGGATGCGCTGGGCGCGCTCGGCCTTGTTCTTGGCCAGGGCCACATCGCGATGGCGGGTGGCGAAGAACTCTTCCTCTTGCAGCTTGATGCGCTCCCACGGCGGGTTGCCCAGCACACAGTCGAAGCCACCCTGCGCAAACACCTGCGGAAAGGCCAGCGGCCAATGAAACACGCGGGCCTCGCTGCAAGCGGCTTGCGCCGCAGCCAGGGCGCCGTGCTGGTCGGCCGGGAGGGGCACGCCTTGCAGGGTGAGGTAGAGGGTGGCGGTGGTGGGGATGCCGCCGGCGGTATCGACCCGCTTCGGCAACAGGTAGGCGCCCAGCAGCAGGTGAGCGGCTTGCGCCAGGTGGCTGCTCCGGGCTTGGCGCAAGTAGGCGCCGTAGGCTGCTGCCTTGGCGGTGATTTGTTCGGAGCTGTCCTCCGGCAGGGCCTCCAGGGCTTGCAGCTCGGCTAGGCCGCTGCCGGATTGGCTGGGCACGTCCATCTGGCCAAAGGCGCGGGCCTCGCGCTTCTTCGCCAGATCTTTCAGCGCGGCGGCGTTGGCTTTGGCGAGCTGCTTGCACACCTCTTTGTCGTCGCCGCTCAGGGGCTTGAATGCGTCTTTGGCGATGCCGAGTTCCAGCGCCTTGAGGTCAGTCAGGCCCAGCAGCGCGTCGCCCACTTGCAGATGGTGGTCGAGGAAGCCCAGCGGTCGGCCTTCCTCAAAGCCCTCCAGCCACAGGGCGGTGCGGGCCAGCTCGATGGCCATGGGGTTGCGGTCCACGCCGTAGATGCAGCGGGCCACCACGTCGCGTAGGGCGTGACGGTAGTCCTGCGGCTTGACGGCGCCTTCCTGCCCACCTTGCAGACTGCGCAGTTGAGCCAGCTTCTCGGCCAGGCGGCGGGCGGCTGCCAGCAGGAAGTGGCCGCTGCCGCAGGCCGGGTCAATGACGCGGATGGCGAGCAGGGCCTCGGTGGGCTGGGCCGGGTTGGCGGCCAAGCGCTGCTCGATGATGGGGTCGAGCGCGCTCTTGATCAGCTCCTGCACCAGGCTGTCTGGCGTGTAGTAGCTGCCCGAGGTCTTGCGGGCGTTGCCGGCGGTGCTGCCTTCTTCGGTGATACCGACGAAGCCGAAGCGGCGCGCGGGCAGGTCGATGGTGGGCACCAGCTCCAGCAGGCTTTCGTACACGCTGCCCAGCTCCTCTGGCCCCATGTTGCGGTAGTCCACGGGGCTGAGGCTGCTGGCCCGGCCTTGGGTGACCCGAGCCCAGCGCAGGTGGCCGATGGCGGCGAGCAGGTGGGTGTTACTGAGACCAGCGGCGTCGAGCTGCGGGCATTGGTCAGGCGCGAACAGTCCGCCCAGCGCAGGCAGGGCCAGGCGCGGCTGGCCGTCGGCCAGGCCCTTGAAGACGATGCGTATGGCCTGCCAGTGGTCGTCGTGCCGGTTGCGGGCTCGGCGCTTGAGGCAGACCTCGCGCAGGCGGGCGAGCGCGTAGCCCTCGGCATAGGCGCGGCGGGCGGCGATGGATTCCGCGCTGTCGTCTGGGGTGTGCAGCACGCCGCGCTCTTCGACGGTGAATACGAAGATCAGCCGATAGATGAGGCGCAGCAGTTGCTGGAAGTAGGCGTCTTTGCTGAGGCTGCCGTCATGAAGCGCGGTGCGTAGTGCCTCGTTGGCGGGGTGTTGCAAGAAGCCTTCACCTAGGGTGAGCAGGGCTTGCTCCACGCCGTTGCGCAGGCCCTCGCGCACGCGGGTGCCTTCTACCTGGCCGGCCTCGCGCCAGCGCTCCCATATGCAGGTTTTGCAGGCTGTGCCCGCTTGCTGCGGGGCGCGGCTGCCATGCAGCAGGCGCCACACATTGGCGAACTCGGCGTAGCGGCTGCCGCCGAGCAGGTCGGCCAAGTCCACCTCCAGATAGGTGGGGCGGGTGAGCGAGGCGGCGTCGCGCAGCAGGCGTAGTTGCAGGCCGTTGCTGATGAGGCCCCAGGTGTGGTCGGGGCTGGCATTGAGCAGCTCCTGCATGGCCTGAAAGGCAGATTTTTTTCGGCTGCCACTGCCGGACACGGCGAAGCGCGGGTCGGCATCGTCCAGGCCGAGGTCGTGCGGGGCGATCAGCACGGGTACGCTGCCAGCGGGGCCGGCCATCAGGCTGACCGGATAGCTCAGGCCTTGGGCCGACACGGCGGTGGCGGGCTGCACCGGCGTGTAGCCCAGGGCATCGCGCAACAGCTCGGTCACGAAGCCTTCGGTGAGCCGGTGGGCATTCAGGTCGGCGCGGTTGTGCTGGGCAGCAAAGTGCTGCCACTGCGCGCAGGCGATCTGGAAGGCCCGGCTGTACTCGTCCTTGAGCTTGACGCCCTTGGGCACGCCGAAGTCGGCCTCGGTCTGGTCTTGGGCGCGGCCTTGGGCGGCTTTCTCCAACTGGTCGGGCAGGAATAGGTTGCCTTCGAGCTTGAGCGTGGGCAGGTCGAGTGTGGCGCGGCGCGGGCTGTTGCGGATGCGTTTCATGTTGTTCTCGGTGCCGCCGCTTACAGCGAGTCGGGCAGCAGCACGTACACGCCGATCACATCCACCGGCAGACAGGGCTTGACGTGGTGCTGACCGACATCGCGTGCAGCTTCTCGGACGCGCTGGTGGTCGGCCAGCAGGGTCTTGGCGCGCTGCTGGGTGAGTTGCTGCATGGGCTCGGGGTTGGCGGCCAGAAAGTCCAGCGCCAGGCGCAGTTCGCGCTGCACCGCCTCGGGTGGCAAGTTGCCGCTGGGCGTGCATTCGATGAGGCGGGCGGCTTGGTCATCGACCAGCCACTCAGGCTGGGTGCGACCACGCACGGCCAGGGCCACCGTCTCCTCGGCCATCATCTGGAAGGGCTCGCGGCGGCGCACGTAGCTGAGCTGGTGGCGCAGGCGCAGCAGGTAGAGGGTGGTGGCCACCTCGACATCGTTGGTGAGGGTGACGGCGCAGCGGGCCGCAAGGGGGCTCTCGCCGCTGAGGGCGTCTTCCAGCAGGTGCTGGGCCAGTAGGCTCACCAGCGGATGACTGCGGTGCAGCTCGTTCAGGTCAATCAACTGGGGCGACGCGATGCCTTCGTCAGCCAAGCGCAGACGCAGGGGCTCGGGCAGGTGTTGGGGCGTGAATCGCGCTTGGTGGGGGCGGCGGGTGTTCTCCAACGGTGAGCCCAGCCGAACGCAGGCGCTGTGCAGGAAGCGCTGCACGTCGGCCTGCGCGCCCAGTGCCTGCTGCTGCTTGTGCCATTCGGGCAGCACTTCATCGGGGCGGATGCGGCGCTGGGCGAAGACGGTGCGGTTGGCCTTGGCTTTGTCCAGCGCGTCTTGCCAGCGGGCCTGCAGAGGGGCGAGCAGGCGCTCCGGTTCACCGAAGTCGAAGGCGGTTTGCAGTGAGGGGGCCTGCGCGCGGTGTTCACGGCGCATCAGGGCGGCCTTGACCAGGGCTTGGTTGATGCGGGCATCGTCCTCCGGCAGCGGCACCATCACGCCCAATTCCTTCTGGATGGCCTCGCCCTTGCGCAGGATGACCTGGAGCACAAAGCCGTCGATAGGGTTGTCTTGCCCGTAAAGCATGGTGCAACGCACTTCAGGTGCCTGCTGACCGAAGCGATCCACGCGGCCTTCGCGTTGTTCGTGGCGGGTGGGGTTCCAGGCCAGGTCGTAGTGGACGACGGCGGTGAACAGGTGCTGGAGGTTGATGCCCTCGGACAGGCAGTCGGTGGCGACGAGGATGCGGCTTTCAGCCTCGGCCATCTCTTCCACCCGCTCGCGCCGTTCCTCGGGCGTGAGTTCGCCAGTGATCGCCTCGATGGTGGCCGATGGGAAATGCGCCTTGAGGTTGCCTGCAACGTAGTGCGCCGTGGCGATGTAGCGGCAGAACACGACGGGGTGGAAGCCCTCGCGGAGCAGTTGGTCAATATGCTCGATGAGTGCGGCGAGCTTGGGGTCGCCCTCTTGGCCGGAGAGGCGCTGGGCGCTGACGATGAGGGCTTGCAGGCGCGAGGTGTCTTGAACCTGGCCGGGGGGCTCCAGGTCGCTGGCGGAAAGATCGTCGGCCTCGCCGTCGTGCAGGCGCTCATCGGCCAGCAGGTCTTCGGCTGATGGCGTGCCTTCAAGCCGGGTGGTAAGTGCTTTGGCGGCAGCAGCTGGTGATGACGCCACGCAACGCAGCAGGGCCAGGGTGGCGTACCACATCAGCCCGGCGCCGCCAGCGGTGCCAGCCCGCTCGGCGCTTTCGGCCAGCTCACGGCAGTAGTCCTGCACAGTGTCAAAAAACTGGCCCCATGCGCCGCTGAGTTGGTAGGTCAGCTCGGTCTTCATGCGGCGGGCAAAGCCCCGGCCGTCTTGGGTTTCGGCCTGCCACTCGGCGATGTCTTTGCGGCGGCGCTGTACGAAGTGGCGTGCCAGCTCCTGACGCAGCGGGTCATTGGCGGACATGCGCCCCTGCAGATCCAGAAAGCGCGGATCGAGCAGGGAGAGCAGGTTGTAGAACGCTGCTTCGTCGCCCGAGTGCGGGGTCGCGGTGAGCAGGATGAGGTGGCGTTGCGCGTCTTTGGCCAGGCGCTGCAGCAGCTCGAAGCGCAACTGCTTGCCGGTGCCGCTGCTGACGCAGGTGTGGGCCTCGTCCACCACGATGCACTCGGGAGCGGTGGCGATGAACTGCTCGCGGTTCCGTTCGCTCTTGATGTAGTCGAGGCTCACGACGACCACCGGGTGGTGATCGAACAGGCTCAAGCCGTGGGGCAACTCACGTTCGACGCGAGCAGCGGAGGATGCGGTGAGCGCGATGGCCTGAAGGTTGAAGCGCTCTTCCAGCTCGGATTGCCACTGCTCCACCAAGTGTGGCGGACAGAGCACGGCCAGGCGCGTGATCTCGCCTCGATCCATCAGCTCGCGGGCGATCAGCCCAGCCTCGACAGTCTTGCCGACGCCCACGTCATCTGCGATCAGCAGGCGCACGGTGGACAGGCGCAGGGCCATCAGCAGCGGCACGAGTTGGTAGCCGCGCGGTTCCACGGCGATGTTGCCGAAGGAACGGAAGGGGCCGGCTCCCGACCGCAAGGTGAGGCGCAGGGCGTCACGCAGCAAGACGGCAGCGGCGTGGTTACCCGGCCGCGATGGTTCTGGCGGGGCAAAAGTGGCGGGCTCGACGGGCTGCAACTCCAGCTCGGGGATTAAGGCAGTCGTTTCGTCTTGCGCGCCCCCGAGGGGGCGCAGCCGTAGCCAGTCGCGTCGGGAGTCGGCTTGAACCACCCATTCGCGGCCCCGGGCGCGAACGAGGTTGCCAGGGAGGAAGTCGTGTTGAAGTGCGGTCATGGAGCGAGTCAGCGTGCGGAGCCAAACACCGTCGCGTGTTTGGCAAAGCTGGCCTGCCAGCTGTTGGGGTCAGAGAAGTCGAGCACCTGCCAGCCCTTGTCGTGCAGCGTCGCTGAGGTTGCAGCGTCCACCGGCGCGAGGAACACTAGGGCGCGAGCAGCTTTGTACTGGGCGGCGGCCGTTGCAGCCCCTTGATTGACGGTGACATTCACCGCATCCGGTGTGGGGAACCCCGCTTGCTGCAATGCGGTCAACCAGCGAGTTAGCGGAGTGTCGTCGAGCATGGTCTGGGGGGCAGAGTCTGGCGCGACTGATGCGACCATGCTGGGCCTGGCTTGCACTTGCGCATTGGCCATGGCCACTAGCAACTTGAGTACCTCGGGGTTGCGGCGGTTGATGTGCTCGTGATCGGGCTGGTTGAAGTAGGACAGCAGGCATTGGTAGCAGCCGGCTTCGCAACGGCGGTTGCCGTGGTCATCGGTGTCTTCCAGAGCGGGCAGGTCTTGCAGGCGCCAGATGCCGTCCTCAGGCACACGGTGGTGAATGACCTGCAAGGCGTTGCTGGCCACCATGGCCAGGCTGGCGGGGTCGTTGGCCAGGCGGGTCAGCACGCCAGCGCCGCCCTCGGCAGCTTCGTAGAACAGCAGGGCGCGGCGCTCGTCGAGCTTGGGCAGGGGCTCTGCCACCAACTCGGACTCCTCGATCTGGAAGGTCATCTCGATGCCTCGTTTAAGCGAAGCCTGCAAAGTGGCCATGGCTTCCAGTGGCAGGGGGTGAAGGGGCGCGAGGATCAGCAGATTGCGGTGGTCTTCAACGAACGGGACGATGCGCTGGTTGGGCACCGCGTCCATGAGGTTGTCATCGTTGCCGGCGTCGTCTCCACCGTCAGGAGCGTCCTGCTTGCTCCAGGTGCCGGTGATGGGGTTGATGTAGAAGCCGAGTTGTTCCTTGTCCTTGCGACGACGCCAGCCCCGGTTGATGCGCCAGATGCGCGCGGCGGGGGCATAGGTCAGTTCGGCCAGGCTGTCTGCACCCTGCAAGACATCGGCTTTTTGCTGCTGGATGCGACCGTCAGGCCCGGGCAAAAAGCGGTAGGTGGTCTGCAACTCGAAGCCCTGCCTTTGGCGGTCTTCGTCGTTGATCGAGATGCGCTCAACCGGCACGGTCTCGACGGTCTCGATCCGGTACAGCTCGCGCACCCAGTCGCTCTCGGTTAGCAGGGCGTCGCAGTTCTCGCAGCGGTTGACCAGCGGTTGCACCTCACCAGCCTCAGCCAGGTGGCCATAGCCACATTGGCTGCACACCAGCGAGGAGATGGTTGAGAGCTGGCTGTTGCTCGACACATGGTCGGCGTTGCCCACATTGAGTTTGGCGCGCACGACCCGGTACATGCGCCCCTGGTGGTAAATGAGGCTACGCGGGCCGAACTCAGACAGCGCAAGAAAGCGCGGCCGGCTGACCATGCTTCCCTCGTCTTCCTTGCCTGTGCCGGATTGACCGCCGCGCGCAGGAATCCATGCCATGAGTGGCAGGCGGGGGAAGTTGTAGCCGGGCAAGAAGCCTTGGCTAGCCAGATAGCGGTAGGTGTAGAAGTCGGTGTTCTGGCTGTTGCCCGACTTGAGCAGCACGGCGTATTGCCGGGCCGCATCGCCGTAGCGGCGCTGCGCGTTCTGGCGCTCAGCATGTGAGGCGGTGTGGCTCTTGACGATCTGGTCGGCCATGTCCATCTGCCGCCGGGTTGCCTCGAAGAGCTTGCGCCAGCGCTCCAGGGCCTCTGAGAACTGCGCAGGGGCTCGGTCGATCACCTGCTGCACGTACTGCTCGGTGAACCAATGGCTACCGTCGAGTTCAGTCTGGAGCTGGTCAACGACGCGTTGCGTGCTGGCAAGCGCCCGCTGTCGCGCTTCTGGGGCACTGAGCGCGTCGAGGTATTGCTTCTTCAACGGCTTGCTGGGCTGGTCCAGGTCGAGCATGGGCGCGATGCTGGGGTCGAGCTTCACCTGGGTGCTGGCGAGCCAGACGGCCTGAAGGTGGCTGTCCACCAGATCGCGGTTGGCGAGGTCGAGTGTGGGCGCTCGAACCACACCATGCACCATGTCGTTGGCATGGTGGAAGAACCATTGGTCGTGCGGGCTGAGTGCTGCACAGTAAGTGATGACCAGTGCCTGCTGGCCAGAGCGCCCGGCGCGCCCGCTGCGCTGCGCGTAGTTGGCCGGCGTGGGCGGCATGTTGCGCAGGTACACGGTATTGAGGGCCGAGATATCCACACCCAGCTCCATCGTGGGCGAGCAGAACATGACCGGGAGACGCTCCAGCGGGGCTTCGTGCGCCGGGTTCTGTGCCCAGTCGTTGCGGTCCTTGTCGGTGTAGCGAAACCGTTGCTCCAGCAACTGCCGGCGCGGCGCATCGACCTGCGCGGTGTGCTCTTGTGCTTCGAACTCGAACAGCGGATGAGACGGCAGCCGCAGCAGGTTGGCAACGCTGAGGTACAGCTCGCGGAAGAAGACGTTGACTCGGCTGTCTGCTTCCGGAGCCTTGTCGGTGGTCAGGCACCAATCCATTGCGGCGGCGTTGAGGCGCCAGCCGGCCAGGTGGGCATCGATTGCGTGCTTCTGCACGTAGCCATAGTTGCTGGCTGCGCGCAGCAAGTCCTCAATCAACTCAACCCATTCGGCTTCTTTCCAGCGCTTGACCTGATCTACACAGGCGGAGTTGCGCCATAGCTCGGCCGCCTTGATGTTGCGCAGCAGGCGCGAGCGGGCGCCGCCGGTGACGAGATCGGTACGTGGCCTGCCCCGGAATTCAGGGCGCTTGCTGAAGATGAGATAGCGGCCGGTTTCGAGCTTTTCGTCTGGAGCAAAGGCCCAGCGCTCGGTGAGGTAGGCGTGGCCACTGGTGCGTGCCTTGTCTTGTTCGACGGGGTCCAGGTAGCGGGTTTCAAGGCATAGGTTTCTGCGCAAGGTGTCGAACAGAAGCTCGTACAGACTTGCACGCTGTGCCGAGGTGAGGGCGGACAGAACGCTGCTGTCCTTGAACGCAGTGGCGTTTGCGCAGAACTCGCTGAGTGCTCGATAGCGGACAGCCAGCAGGTCTAGCTGATCCAGGTTCGGGTTGTTGTAGCGCCAGCCACGGCGCAGGTCACGCAGCAGGCGATAGGCAATGATGAATCGCAAGGTGCGCTGGGCTTCCTGCCGCGCCAGGCCCATGAGCTTGGGTGTCCTCAGGTACTCCACCAGCGTGCTTTCATCCAACTGCTGAAAGCCGAGCGCCTTGAACACGGCATCAGCCAGCTGCTCTTCGTTGAGCACACCGGCGTTGTCCTGTAAGGCGCCAATCAGCCCGGCGCGCAGAGTGAGGAGGAAGATGAAGTCGTTGAAGTGACCAGCCTGAAGCGCAGCGTCTTGTCGGTTGTCAGTGAAGCCCAGCAGTTTGCGCGGATCGGGCTGCCCGGCCGCCGGGTCTGGCAAGGCGAAGAGCTGCTGCAAGGCGCTCAGCGCGATCATGGTGGTCGCTGAGGAACGGCCTTCACCGGAGAGGCTGGACAGCCGGTTGGCGTCCTTGCCATGAGCCTCATGAACGGTGCTGCATGATAGGCAAAAGCGGAACTTGCCTGGAATGAACCAATAGGGCTCGCCTGAGCCGTCGCGGCCTTGCAGGTCAACGGCGACGTGATACGGGCGTGCCGCCTTGTAGGCGGGTTTGATCTTGGGCTCGTCGCGGCTCAAGTCCAGCCAGGTTTCCGGCAAGTCTTCGATCAGCCCGCTGTACTGCTGCTTCGGGTTGACCGGGCACAGAAAGCCGTAGTTCGCGTCCTCACTGTCGTCAGCGCTGACATCGTCGATTTCTCGCGGCAAGAAGTTGACCGGGCTCTTCCCTGATTTCCAGACCGGCAGGTATTCCTGGCCACAGTCTCGACAGAAGTGGGCGGGGTAGAGATGGACGCCCTCGGCTTGACGGCCCGGAGCGAAGCGTTGAGCGTCAAGGGTGACATGGCGCTTGCCCTCGGCTTCGAGCGTGGTGAGCACCTTGCCCGGGCCGCTGATGAACTGGTGCAGCTTGAACGCAAAGGGCGCGCGCCCTTGTGGGGTGCGAATTTCGTGGGCAGCCACCAAAAATCGCTGAAGGGCGATGCGAGCAACGCTGACCTCGCAGCGAGCATCCGTTGCGAGTTTTTCGCTCGCGTGTTGAAGGGTGATCGGCCTGGCGCGGCGTGGCGGTTCGTTTTCGGGCAACTCGATGCCCAGATTGAGTTCGACCCAGACGGCCAAGGGGTCGCGCCGAAACGCATCGAAGTCAACCCACTGGTGTGAATCCCGCTGGATGGCTGAGGGCAGCTCAGCGGCGATGGCAGCGACATCCTTGAGTGGATCGGTGACGCGCTCCAGCGTCTCGCCGATCACATCGTTTTCGGTGATGGCAGTGCCGAATAGCTTGGATGCCACTTCCGCGACGGTGCGGTTTCGATCTGCCTGCTTGTCGGCACTGGACATCGTGGCCGATGTGCCGATGCAGACCAGGCTGTCTGCCTTGAGCCGCTCGCGCAGTCGGCGCACAAGCAGCGCCACGTCTGCACCCTGACGCCCCCGGTACGTGTGAAGCTCATCCAGCACCAGGAACTCAAGGCCTTCGCAGTGATCCACCACCTTGCGCTCATCGTCGTCAAAGCGCGTGAGGATGTACTCCAGCATCATGAAATTGGTCAGCAGGATGTCAGGCGGGTTGTCCGCCATGGCTTCGCGCTCGGCCTTGCTTTCCTGCCCCGTGTACCGACCCACGATGAATGGCCGCGCATCTGGCGCGTAGCCATGCAGGAACTTTTCAAGTTCTTCCAGTTGGCTGTTCGCCAGGGCGTTCATCGGGTAGATGACGATGGCGCGAGTGCGAGCCTTCCCGCCAGAAGCCTTGGCCTTGAGGATGCGATCAATGACCGGTATGAAGAACGACAGGGACTTGCCGGAGCCAGTGCCGGTGGTCACGATATAGCTCTGCCCAGACTGCCCTTTGGCTAACGCTTGGAGCTGGTGGGCGTAAAGGTGCAGCGGTTGAGGGTTCCCCTCCGGCTTGGCCACCTGAAAAACGTCCGCGCAGACCGGATGCAGAACGCCGTCCCGCGCGAGCGATTGAACCGTCCCCTTGCGCTGGTAATTGGGATTGATCTGAACCAGCGGTTCTGGCCAATAGCGGCCATCTTTGTATTGGCGCTCGACCTCGTCCCTGAGGTCGGTGGCCGCGATCTCGACGAAGCTGCGTGAGAACTGGCTGTACCGCTCGACGAGCTGGCTGCGGAACTGAAACACGTCATCCACGGTTGCGACCCTTCCCTTACTTGTTCTGTGTGTGCTGCCACTTGGCTGCGCGGCCTTTGCCCGTCGGTTCAATCAGCCCTTCTGCCTTCATGGCGCGCAGGATGACCCGCACCATGTCACGGCTGATGCCAGGGCAAGCCTCCTCGATCTCCGAGATGGAGAACGGCAATTGGCGTTTGAGGATTTCTGATCGCACCCGGTCGCCCTTGGCGCCGCGCCCTCGCTCGATGGTGCCAACGCGTTCCTCGAACTCTTTGTAGGCACGCAGCAGTGCGCCCCAGAAGTAGTCGAGCCACGGGGCGATGTTGTGGGCGGCTTCATGCCAGCCCTGTGAGCTGGCTTCGAGCGTTTCGTAGTAGCTCTCCTTCGATTCCTCGAAGATGCGCTCCAGGCTGATGAAGCGGCCCACCGCATAGTCGAAGTGGTAGAGCAGTTGCAGCGTCAGCAGCCGCGCCATGCGGCCATTTCCATCCGGGAAGGGGTGGATGCAGAGGAAGTCCAGAACGACCAGAGGCACCAGCACCAGGGGGTCGGCCAGATGCTGATCGAGCGCTGTGCGGTAGCGCGAAATCATGTCGGCCATCGCGATGGGCGTGAGGTGCGCAGCCACCGGGCGAAAACGGATGCGTGAGCTGCCGTCAGGGTGACGCTCGATGATGTCGTTGTTGGTGGCCTTCCACTGCCCGCCGGGCTGCGGCATGTAGCGGTACAGGATGCCATGAAGCTGCTGGATGATGCCTTCAGAAAACGGCATCTGCTCGCGGCTTTCGTGGATCAGGTTCAGCGCGTCGCGGTAGCCTGCCACCTCCTGCTCGGATCGGCTCTTGGGCTCTGCGTTGTTCAGCACCAGGGATTTGAGCCGGTGCGCGGCCACCACTACGCCTTCCAGGCGATTGGACGACTCGGTGGACTCCACGACTGCCGCCTGACGCAGGTCGCTTAAGACCTCGGGCGATTGGGCCACGTAGAGCTGCTGCTTGCCCAGGTACTCGCCCAAGGCGCGCAGCGTCGCCAATTGCTGTGCATCGAAGCGCAGCTTCGCAAGGTAGTCGGGCGAGAGTGAGTGCATGCAGCAGCATCCAAACGGCGGGGAATGGGGTAATGCTACTGCAATAGGGGCATTTAACGCGCTTTGTTACCCCAATAAATCGACGAATACCCCATTCTGAAGCCTTGCCTTCAACCTGTGGGCTCGGCCTCGTCTGGCCGGATCGCTGGAAGCCGTGGCGCCGCCCTCCTGATGGCGCGCTCGGCTTCTACTTCCACTGGCCGCAGAACACGCCCATGGCTCGCCTGCGACGCTGTGCCGTACCGCCGCAGGGTCCTATCGGACTGGTGCCCCAGACCTCGACTGACGGCATCGGCCGTGCCCGCCCGCTTGGCATCGGCAGCCCACTGGTGGCGGAAGCAGTAGGGCGTGACAGCATGACGATGATTGGGCCAAAGGCTCGCCGCCAGCCTGCGCACCTCGACGGTGAAGTTCAAGGCCTTTTCGATCTTGACGACCAGGGAGGCATCTTCAGTGGCCGACAGCGATGAGTTGAGCATCACCACCAGCGGGTGCCCGTCCTCCTCTGCATACGCCATGTGCCGGACGGGCTGGCCTTGCCGCGCCTTGACCTTGGAGCCGACGATCTCGAAATGGATCAGGGATCGTTTGTGCTTGGCGTCATAGTCTCGCCAGACCTTCACGCCGTGTTGCAACTCGGCAGGGCGGCACCCTGTCAGCGCTGCAACCAACAAAGCGATCCCGTACTTCCCGGCGGCGCCACGCTGGCAAAGCGCCTCGCGCCAATCCCTCGGCAGACCAGTCAGCGCTCGGCGTTTCCCCTTGCGTTGGGTGCGCGGCCCGGTGAGGCCGTGGCTCTTCAGCGTCACGAGCGCGGCCAGATGCCCGTGCTGCTCGGTGAGCGCCCTTAGCAACTCGCGCGCCTGAAGCAAGCTCAACGGCTCGACGATGCTGTTCAGAATCTCCAGCTGGCGCATTTGCAGGGTGTACCGCAGGGCAGCAAGCCGCTTGAAGAAGGTGGTGGTGCGGCCGGTGCTCGCGACCACGCCCACCAGGCCGGACTCCGAATACCGTGCACGCATCAGCAGGGACTGCCCAAGCAGCAGGTAGTCGTGCTCGGTGTTGGCGGATCGGCCGCTCCGATGACGGTCGCTGGGCGCAAGCTGTCGAAATTGCTGATCGCAGCGAATCAGCATGAGCTTCAGTTGGTCTTCCAGCGGGTTCATGGATTCCCCCGCTGAACGCCCCGGTTCGTCATCGCCACCTGCCGCCGAGCAACCGGGGGTGGGGACGAATGCATGACCAAGCCTCCGCGAAGGGGCTCCACCCTGGCCCTCGGGTACACCATCTGCACCTTGTGCAGACCGTGCAGAAAGCTCTTTCGGAAGCTGCCCAGTGCGTGGACGCCAGCATGCTCGTGGGCGAACTGCTGCATCAGTGTGGGCCAGGGAATCACGACCGGGCCGCCCTCGATCCGGTGCAGCCGATAGGCCAGCCAGGTGTAGATGTCGATGGCGAGTGCCGACCCCTTCAGCGCCGTCAAGGCGCGGCCGTCCAGCGGTACGCCGTGGTTGAGCAACTCGGCGTAGAAGCCTTCGGTCAGAACCAGCAGGCCCGGCCAGCGCGATGCCTCACCGCATTCGCGTGGAAGCCAGGCGTCGAACTGTTCCACCGCGACGCTGTTGAACGTGCGGCCGTGAAAGCCCATTTGCAGGCGGCACGAGGCCAGTGCGTGCATCTGACGGCGCAGCGTCCGGTAACGGTGGCCTTGACGATCCAAGCCCAGCAGCGTCAGGAACTCGGCTGCGCTGCGCCCGATGTCGATCTCTCGCGTTCTGTGCCGAAGGGCCAATGTTGAAATCCAGGTCAGTGCCAGGCGTGGCATGGCGCCATATGGCACGGGCTGTAGTACGGGGCCGTGCCCTTCGTCTAGCCAGCCCGCTTGAACGTTCAGCCAAGCTGCCCCGAAGCTGCGCTGGAACTCCCGGCCGTCCACACGGCTGCGCGGTAGCCCAATCTGGCTCAGGATGGAGTGGTAGAACAGCAAGTCATCGCCTGACGGGGCGTCGAGGCTGATGGCTGTACTGGCTTCGATCAGCCGGGCGTCCGCCTTGTTTGGTAGGAGAAGCTCGGTATCGCTGTCTGTTGGCGGCACGGGGCTGGACGCCACGGTTTTTCGGAACCGCGTCCTGACGGCGGTGGCTTCAGCGTCTGCCGCTGGCACGCCACGCGCCACCAATGAGGTGAGGTAGGCCGCGCGCTGTTCTTCCTCAGGGTTGCCTCGATGCGGCAGGGAGGCGCTCATTGCGCACCTCCTTTCGCATCACTCCGGGCCGCCGAGGTCTGCGCCCCCCTGGCACGAGCGAGTTGCTCCACCTTGGTTGGCCGCCCGCGCGGGCGTCGTGCTGGCGGTGGCTCCGCAGGCCGGTTCGACTCGATCCACCGAAGCACGTCATGCTCATACCAGCAAAGGCGCCTGCTATGCGGGAGCTTGAAGGGGGTGGGAATCAGGTGCTGATACTTTGCGTTCGTCGCGCAGGTACGGATCGTCGTGGCTGTCTTGCCGATCAGGGCAGACAGTTCCTCGATGAACAAAATTCGGGGTGCGCCGCTCACCTGAGCGGCCAAATGCTTGGGCATGTCCTTCACCATCGCTGTGGCGTTGAGCGACAGAGTCGCTATGGCAGCGCGGAGGCGCGCTGCACCGCAGGGTCAGCGAGGGTGACGGCGAGGAGGGGGCGTTGAGCGACGTTGAGGCGCGGAGCGGAAGCCTTCGGACAGGCCTACGAACCGACCACGCTGGGTGTCGTAGGTCGCGCTCAGGGAGGCAACGATCTGGTCGTGGACGGGCATCCAGACGAGAAACATCGTGGCCAGGACAGTGACGATGCAGATCAAGCTCGCCCAAGCCAGTGAAATCGAGAACGGGCGAAGCCACGATGCAGCTTGGAGTTGGTCGCCAAGCATGCCGCCCAAGCTGCCGACGAAACCGAGCGCGCAAGCGACAGCGGCGACAAGCATCGCCGTGCGGCGGACTTGCTTGAGGTCATTGATGCTGGTCACGGGCGCTGTACTGAACCGTTGTTCATGGCTGCACGCACACCCTATCTTCTCGATGGTCGGGTGTCAAAGGCTAAGCCGGCGCGCTCGCGCTCCGTGCATTCACGGCAGTGCAGAGCAATGGGACAAATTTGGGACAGTGATCACGAGAATTTGCTCTAAAACGACATGAATGCCGATCAAAAGCAAAAAAGCCCAAGTGCTTGATTCACTTGGGCTTTTCCGTTTTTTGTCTGGTCGGGGTGAGAGGATTCGAACCTCCGGCCTCTACGTCCCGAACGTAGCGCTCTACCAGGCTAAGCTACACCCCGTGTCTTGCTGCCTGACGCGTGCCTGGATTCAAGCCTGGCGCGTCAGGAGTTGAGCCGCTAATTGTAGCAAACCTTTTGTGTGCGGATTCCGGGGCAGGTCGGCAATGGCGTCGATCGCGCGCTGCGCCTCGGCGGCGGCGGCTTCGCGGGTGGCGGCGAGGGCGCCGGTATTCCGGACGATGGCGGCGATGGCCCCCAGGTCGCCCTCGCCGCTGGATTCGATGGCCGAGCGCACGGCCGCAGCCTGTGCCGGCGTGCCGCGCTGCATGGCGATGATCAGGGGCAGCGTGGTCTTGCCTTCTCGCAGGTCGTCGCCCAGGTTCTTGCCCATCACGCTGGTGTCGCCGTCGTAGTCGAGCACGTCGTCGATCACCTGGAAGGCCGTGCCCAGCGCCTGGCCGTAGGTGGCGCATGCTTCTTCCATCTCGGCGGGGGCGCGCGCGACGATGGCGCCCAGGCGCGCGCTGGCCTCGAACAGCTTGGCGGTCTTGGAGCGGATCACGCGCAGGTAGCCCTCCTGGTTCAGGTCGGGGTCGTGCATGTTCATGAGCTGCAGCACCTCGCCCTCGGCGATGACGTTGGTGGCGTCGGCGAGGGTCTGCATGATGCGCATCTCGCCGGCGTCGACCATCATCTGGAAGGCGCGCGAGTAGAGGAAGTCTCCCACCAGCACGCTGGCCGGGTTGCCGAAGACCTCGTTGGCGGTGGCGCGGCCGCGGCGCAGGGTGGACTCGTCCACCACGTCGTCGTGCAGCAGGGTCGCGGTGTGGATGAACTCCACCACGGCCGCGAGGTTGAAGCGCTGGGCGTCGCGGCACTGCAGCGCGCCGCAGACCAGCAGCAGCAGCGCCGGGCGCAGCCGCTTGCCGCCGGCGGCAATGATGTAGCGGGACACTTCACCGACCAGCGGCACGCCCGAGTCGAGCCGGCGGGCGATGACGGCATCGACTTCGCGCAGGTCTTCGGCAATGAGGGCGAGCGTGTCGGCGGTGGTCGCGGCGGCGGATGGGGAGGCGAGGGCGGTCAAGGCAGAAGGTGCAGAGGCGGGCGGGACAGCTCGCGCGATTATAGGAAGGCCCCCTGCGCGTGCGGGCCCGTGCGGGCGCGGGCGTGCCTGCGAGACAGGCAGGTTGCGAGCGCAATGCTATAATCGCCGGCTCTGCAGAAATCCGTCTGCGGAACTCAACTCCCCCAAAGAGTACCAAGAGGTTTACATGTACGCGGTCATAAAAACCGGTGGCAAGCAGTATCGCGTTGCTTCCGGCGAGAAAATCAAAGTAGAACAGATTGCTGCGGACGTAGGCCAGGAAATCGTGATCGACCAGGTTCTGGCCGTCGGAAACGGCGCTGAACTGAAGGTGGGCACGCCCCTGGTGTCCGGTGCAACCGTGACAGTCACCGTACTGTCGCACGGCAAGCACGACAAGGTTCGCATCTTCAAGATGCGCCGTCGCAAGCACTACCAGAAACGTCAAGGCCATCGCCAGCAGTTCACCGAGCTGCAAATCGGCGCGATCGCCGGTTAAGGAGCACAGGTCATGGCACAGAAAAAAGGCGGCGGCTCTACGCGAAACGGGCGCGATTCCAAGCCCAAGATGCTCGGCGTGAAGGCTTTCGGCGGCGAGCTGATCTCTGCCGGCTCCATCATCGTGCGCCAGCGCGGTACCAAGTTCCACCCCGGCACCAACGTCGGTGTGGGCAAGGACCACACCCTGTTTGCGCTGGTCGACGGCCACGTGTCGTTCGGCCTCAAGGGGGCGATGAGCAAGCACACGGTCAGCGTGACGCCGGCTGCCTGAGCCCGTCGCCTCAGACCTCACGAAGCCCCGCATGGTCGGGGCTTCTTGTTTTGTGCGGTCCCGCTTTGTCGGGGATCCGCGCTTTCTGGCGCGGCGCCGGCTCGCCGCATCCTTTGTAGACTGGAGCATCCATGAAATTCGTTGACGAAGCCTATATCGACGTGGCCGCCGGCGACGGAGGCAATGGCTGCGTGTCGTTCCGGCACGAGAAGTACAAGGAGTTCGGCGGCCCCAATGGCGGCGACGGCGGACGCGGCGGCCACGTGTTCGCGGTGGCCGATCCCAACCTCAACACGCTGGTCGACTTCCGTTACTCGCGCCGGCACGAGGCCAAGCGCGGCGAGCACGGCATGGGCTCGGACATGTTCGGCGCGGCCGGCTCCGACATCACGCTGAAGATGCCCGTGGGCACCATCATCTCCGACGCCGAAACCGGCGAGGTGCTGTATGAGCTGCTCACGCCCGGCGAGCTGATCACCATTGCCAAGGGCGGCGACGGCGGCTTCGGCAACCTGCGCTTCAAGAGCGCGATCAACCGCGCGCCGCGGCAGAAGACGCCCGGCTGGCCGGGCGAGAAGAAGAGCCTCAAGCTCGAACTCAAGGTGCTGGCCGACGTCGGCCTGCTGGGCATGCCGAATGCCGGCAAGTCCACCCTGATCGCCGCCGTGTCCAACGCGCGGCCGAAGATCGCCGACTACCCCTTCACCACGCTGCACCCCAACCTGGGCGTGGTGCGCGTGGGCCCCGAGCAGAGCTTCGTGATCGCCGACATTCCGGGCCTGATCGAAGGCGCCTCCGAGGGCGCCGGCCTGGGCCATCTGTTCCTGCGCCATCTGCAGCGCACCCGGCTGCTGCTGCACGTGGTGGACCTGGCGCCGTTCGACGACAGCGTGGACCCGGTCGCGCAGGCCAAGGCCATCGTCGGCGAGCTGAAGAAGTACGATGCCGCGCTGCACGAGAAGCCGCGCTGGCTGGTGCTCAACAAGCTGGACATGGTGCCGCAGGACGAGCGCGCGGCGCGGGTCAAGGACTTCGTCAAGCGCTTCAAGTGGAAGGGGCCGGTGTTCGAGATCTCGGCGCTGACCCGCGAAGGCTGCGAGCCGCTGGTGCAGGCCGTCTTCCGCCATGTGCAGGCCGAGCAGATCGCCGGCCAGCCGCCGGCGGAAGTCGATCCGCGCTTCGCCGGCGATGCGGCCGTCTGACGCGGTCCACCATCTGCTATATTATTTGTAGCTAAAAGCCAAGATGCTAACTGGGCTTCAGGCCAAAATGACACTAGAAAACGCTTCCAGCCCCCTGCGCCATGCGCGCCGCATCGTGGTGAAGGTCGGCTCCAGCCTGGTGACCAATGAGGGGCGCGGCCTGGACGAGGCTGCCATCGGCGAATGGTGCCGGCAACTGGCGGCCCTGATCGGCGGCCGCGACGGTTCGCCGCGGCGCGAAGTCGTCATGGTGTCCAGCGGCGCCATCGCCGAGGGCATGAAGCGCCTGGGCTGGGCCACGCGGCCGCGCGCCATCCATGAGCTGCAGGCGGCGGCGGCCGTCGGCCAGATGGGTCTGGCCCAGATGTACGAGACCAAGCTGCGCGAGAACGGCGTCGGCAGCGCCCAGGTGCTGCTGACGCACGGCGACCTGGCCGACCGCGAGCGCTACCTGAACGCGCGCTCCACGCTGCTCACCCTGCTGCGCCTGGGCGTGGTGCCGGTCATCAACGAGAACGACACGGTCGTCAACGACGAGATCAAGTTCGGCGACAACGACACCCTGGGCGCGCTGGTCGCCAACCTGGTCGAGGCCGACGTGCTGGTGATCCTCACCGACCAGAAGGGCCTCTACACGGCCGATCCGCGCAAGGACCCGGCGGCGCAGTTCGTGCACGAGGCGCGCGCCGGCGACGCGGCGCTGGAGGCCATGGCCGGCGGCGCCGGCAGCGCCATCGGCCGCGGCGGCATGCTGACCAAGATCCTGGCGGCCAAGCGCGCCGCCGGCTCCGGCGCTTCCACCGTCATTGCCTGGGGGCGCGAGCCCGACGCCCTGCTGCGCTTGGTGGCGGGCGAGGCCATCGGCACCCTGCTGGTGGCGCAGACGCAGAAGCAGCAGGCGCGCAAGCAGTGGATCGCCGATCACCTGCAACTGCGCGGCGCGGTCACGGTCGATACCGGCGCCGTCGCCAAGCTGCGCGACGAGGGCAAGAGCCTGCTGCCGATCGGCATGGTGGCGGTGGAGGGCGAGTTCTCGCGCGGCGACGTGATCGCGGTGCGCGATGCGGCCGGCCACGAGGTGGCGCGCGGCCTGGCCAACTACGCCAGCGCCGAGGCGCGGCTGCTGTGCCGCAAGGCGTCGGGCGAGATCGAGAAGCTGCTCGGCTACGCGGCCGAGCCCGAGATGGTGCACCGCGACAACCTGATCGTCGTGCGGTGACGGGCAGGGGCCTTACGGCGTCGGATACAGCGGGCTGCCGCGCAGGTCCCGGATGATCTTCGACGCGCTGCCATTGGCCGAGGCATCCTGGCAGACGCCGGCCTTGGCGATCGCCAGCGAATAGCGCACCCGGGTCTCGTACAGGGAGACCCAGGCCGGTTCCGCCACCGGCCGCCAGCCGCCATCCGCGTAGTGCCGTGCGTAGAGCTTGACCTGGGCGTTGCTGCAGCGGATGCCCTCGTACATGGCCGAGGTCGCCTCGCCCGCGGCATTGGTGGCCACCGCGACATAGCGCACGATGCCGTCCTTGCCGACCTGGATCGTGGCCGGGTCGACGCCGATGCGGATGCCCATGCCGGGCGGCATGGGGATCGCGATGAGCTCGCGGGTGCTGAATTCAGGCGCCGCCGGTGCCGCATCCTCGGGCGGGAGCTGTTCGTCGTCCATCAGCAGCCCGGCCGCGGCCGGACCTGCCGGCAACAGCAGGGCCGCGATGCAGGCGAGGGCGGCAGCGCGCAGACGCAGCCCCGCGCTGGAGGTGGATGGAGCGGATTCAGCGCGGCGCATGGGGCACATTCTTGGAGTTCTTCTGCAGTTCGGCCATGCCGACGTTCGGATCGGGCTCGAAAGTCGCGCCCGGAGGCAGTTCGAAGGGGGCGGCGCCCGGCAGTTCGAGCTCGCCCTCGCGCGGCGCGCGCATGCCGCTGCGCAGGTAGCGGTTGCGTTGCTCGTGGCGCGGGAGGAAGCGGGACAGCTCGGTGAGCGCCATCTCGTAGACGCCGCGCTTGAATTCGACCACCACGTCCAGCGGCACCCAGTAGTCGTTCCAGCGCCAGGCGTCGAACTCCGGGTGGTTGGTGGCACGCAGGTTCAAGTCCCAGTCGTGGCCTATGAGTTGCAGCAGGAACCAGATCTGCTTCTGGCCCTTGTAGTGGCCGCGCGCGTCGCGGCGGATGTACCGGTCCGGCACCTCGTAGCGCAACCAGTCGCGGGTACGGGCCATGATGCGCACATGCTCCGGACGCAGCCCCACTTCCTCGTGCAGTTCGCGGAACATCGCCTGTTCGGGCGTTTCGCCCCGATCGATGCCGCCCTGAGGGAACTGCCAGCTATGGGTCCGGATGCGCTTGCCCCAGAACACCTGGTTCCTCTGGTTGAGCAGGATGATGCCGACGTTGGGCCTGAACCCGTCCCTGTCGAGCATAATCGAACCCCAAATTTTTAAACTGAGTCCATTATGCACGCGGCCTCGCGCGCAACAAGGGACTCGGCGCCGATGCTAGGGTTCCCCCGCGAATCCGCTCCTGCCTCGGATTCCTCCTCTGCCTCCAACGCCTGCTGCCCTGCCCGATGAAAGCCTCCCGATTCTTCGTTTCCACGCTCAAGGAAGCCCCTGCCGACGCCGAGGTGGCCAGCCACCGCCTGATGATGCGCGCCGGCATGATCAAGAAGCTGGGGGCCGGCATCTATACCTATATGCCCATGGGGCTGCGGGTGATCCGCAAGGTCGAGGCGATCGTGCGCGAGGAGATGAACCGCGCCGGCGCCGTGGAGTGCGCAATGCCGGTGGTGCAGCCGGCCGAGCTGTGGCAGGAGACCGGGCGTTTCGAGAAGATGGGCGCCGAGTTGCTGCGCATCCGCGACCGCCATCAGCGCGACTTCGTGATCCAGCCCACCAGCGAAGAGGTGGTGACCGACATCGCGCGCCAGGAACTGCGCAGCTACAAGCAGTTGCCGAAGAACCTCTACCAGATCCAGACCAAGTTCCGCGACGAGCGCCGCCCGCGCTTCGGCCTGATGCGCGGCCGTGAGTTCACCATGAAGGACGCCTACAGCTTCGACCGCAGCCCCGAGGCGGCGCAGGCGAGCTACGAGGTCATGAAGGACGCCTACCGTCGCATCTTCGACCGCTTCGGCCTGCGCTACCGCGCCGTGGCGGCCGACAGCGGCGCCATCGGCGGCGACCTGAGCCAGGAGTTCCAGGTGATCGCCGCCACCGGCGAAGACGCCATCGTCTACTGCCCGGACAGCGACTACGCCGCCAACATGGAAAAGGCCGAGGCCCTGGCGCCGGCAGGACCGCGCCCCGCCGCTGCCCAGCCGCTGGCCAGGACGCCAACGCCGGGCAAGAGCACCTGCGCCGACGTGGCCGAACTGCTGGGCGTGCCGCTCACGCGGACGGTGAAGTCGCTGGTGCTGGCCACGGACCGGACCGATGCGTCCGGCGCCATCGTCAAGTCCCAGGTCTGGCTGCTGCTGCTGCGCGGCGACCACGACCTGAACGAGGTCAAGGCCGGCAAGCTGCCGGGCATGGAGGAGGGCTTCCGCTTTGCCACGGCGGCCGAGATCGAAGCGCACTTCGGCTGCAAGCCCGGCTACCTCGGTCCGCTCAAGCTGCTGCGGCCGGTCAGGATCGTGGCCGACCGCGAGGTGGCGCTGATGGCCGACTGGATCTGCGGCGCCAACCAGCCCGACTTCCACATGACCGGCGTCAACTGGGGCCGCGACCTGCCCGAGCCCGATCTGGTGGCCGATATCCGCAACGTGCTGGCCGGCGACCCGTCGCCCGACGGCAAGGGCGTGCTGGCGATCGAGCGCGGCATCGAGGTCGGCCACGTGTTCTACCTGGGTACCAAGTACAGCAAGCCGATGGACGCCACCTTCCTGGACGAGGCCGGCAAGCCGCGCCATTTCGAGATGGGCTGCTACGGCATCGGCATCACGCGGCTGCCGGCTGCGGCCGTCGAGCAGAACCACGACGAGCGCGGCATCGTCTGGCCCGATGCGCTGGCGCCGTTCACCGTGGTGCTGTGTCCGATCGGCATGGACCGCAGCGCCGAGGTCAAGGCCGCGGCCGAGAAGCTCTATGAAGAACTGCTGGCCGCCGGCGTCGACGTGCTGCTGGACGACCGCGGCGAGCGCCCGGGCGCCATGTTTGCCGACTGGGAGCTGATCGGCGTGCCGCACCGCGTGGTGCTGTCCGAGCGTGGCCTGAAGGAGGGCCAGGTCGAGTACCAGCACCGCCGCGACACCGAGGCCACCAGGCTGGCCGTGTCCGACATCCTGGCCCACCTGAAGGGCCGGCTGACGGCATGATGCTGCGGCCGGTCGGGATTTCGCGCCGGAAATGGCTGATGTCGATGCCAGTCGCGGGCATTGCGCTATCGTTATCGGAGCAGTCACGGGCCGGATCGCAACTGGAGGAGCCGCTGGCGGACTCGGTGCGCACCGCGCTCAGCTCGGCCATCGCCCAGCAGGCGCCGCCGGTGCCGGAGTTTTCCGACACCGCCTCGCACATGGCCTATCTGCGCTGGCTGGCCACCATGGCGCAGCGCCTGCAGCCCAAGATGCCGGACCGCGACTCGCGCATCGAGTTCCTGCGCACCATCTGGTATGAGACCCGCCGCGCCGGGCTCGACGCGTCGCTGGTGCTGGGCCTGGTGCAGGTCGAGAGCAATTTCCGCAAGTTCGCCGTCAGCAGCGTGGGCGCGCGCGGCTACATGCAGGTGATGCCGTTCTGGACCCGCACCATCGGCAACGGCGACGCGGGGGTGCTGTTCCACATGCAGACCAACCTGCGTTTTGGCTGCGTCATCCTGCGCCACTATCTGGACCGCGAGCGCGGCGACCTGTTCATGGCGCTCGGCCGCTACAACGGCAGCCGGGGGCGTGCGCCGTACCCGGACGCGGTGTTCGCCGCCCAGTCCCGGTGGAAGTTTGCCGACTTCGCGCCCTGAACCCCGGATCTGCAACGGCCTGAAGCCCGCTTTACTTCCCACGCGGAGTCGCATCAGGATGCAACGCGGCCGCATTCCGCAGCACACAAGGATGCCGCATGGGCCAGGCATAAGACGACTTCATGTTTGCTCTGCAAGGGCAAGGGCAAGGGCAAGGGCAGGGCACGGATGGCGCTGCCCCCGGTCCGCCGGACCGTCTGACCATCCTCACGGTCGATGACGATCTGCAGTTTCAGCAGGCCCTGCACCGGGCGCTGAAGGGTTTCCGCTACCAGGACCAACCGGTGCGCCTGCAGGGTGCGCAGTCGGCCGTCGAGGCGCAGCGCGTACTGGCGGAGCAGCCGGACGTGGCGGTGCTGGTCCTCGACGTGGTGATGGAGACGGACGATGCCGGCCTGCGCCTGGTACTCCCAGGGCTGCCTGTCGCTGGGCATCGAGCAGGGCGAACTGATGCTGCGGCGCATGGCGCGGCGCCTGAGTAGCGTGTTTGCGCCGCCTTGCGTGGTGGCGCGGCTGCACGACGACACCTTCGGCATCGTCGGGCCGGCGGGCATGGTGGACGAGGCCCGCATCGAGTCGCTGGAGTCGGGCGACCCGGAGAGCGGCCGGCTGCCGCCCTTCATCGGCGTCTAAGCCGCGCGCATGAACCTCGACAGCTACCAGGGCAGTGCGCGCGGCGCCATGGCCGTCGGCATGCTGCTGCTGCGCCGTGCGCGCGCACTCGGCCTGCGGCAACTGGTGGACTACTGGCCCGGCATGGAGCGCGAGACCGACGAGCACTTCACCCTCTCGCGCCAGTTGCACCAGGCACTGCAGGATGGCCAGTTGTCCATCGAACTGCAGCCGCAGATCGACTTCAATACCGGCGCTATCGTCGGTGCCGAGGCGCTGGCGCGCTGGCGCGCTGGCGCGCTGGACGCGGCTGCGCGAGAGCGGCTGCGGCCTGGCCCAGGGCTATTTCTTCTCCCGGCTGGAGCCGCTGCCGGCCTTCATCGAGCGCCTGCGGGCGTCCTAGCCCATGCCGGGCGCAGCGGCCGCGGGCGCACGAACGGCTGCGCCACTCCCGCGCCGGCGGTGGTGGCACTACCACCGGCTCACGCTGCTGCTGCCCTGGATGCTGGCCTTGGGCATCGGCTTTCCGCTGCTGTGGAACCACATGGACGAAGTGTTCCAGGGGCCTCTGCGGCGTGCCCGCGGCGACGCCCTGGACGACGCCGCGGACGCCCTGGCGCGCGCGGCCGACGGCCTGCGCCGCGACGCACGCTTTCTGGCGGAACTGACGGCGGCCGACCTCGTCGACGTTGCCCGGCGCCCCGGCGCCGACAGTCAGCGCCTGTTGCTGGTCTTTGCCCGCAGCGCTCCCGCCTACGAGCGGATCTACGGGATCGGCGCCGACGGCGCGGAGAGCATGCGCGTCGAGCACGGCGCCGACGCCAACCCCCGGCTGGCGCCGGTGCAGGCCTTGCGCGGCGCCGTCACCGACACGCAGTACGAGCACGCCCGCCACCTGTCGGCGGGCGACGTGCAATTCTCGGGGTTCGATCTGCCCCAGGCCGACGGCGCCGCGCTGCTGCCGCCGCAGCCCTTGCTGCGCGCGGCCACGCCGATCTACGAGAAAAACACGCTGCGCGGCGTGCTCGTGCTGGAACTGCGGGCGAACGCCCTGTTGCAGAGTCTGCCCGGCTCGACTGGCACGCCCGGCTCGCCGACACCGCGCCCTTGCCGTGGCGGGCCCTGCAGCAGCACGCCGACGGGCAGTTGCAGGCAGAGGGCAGCGACTGGGCCTATCGCCGGCCGGACGTGCTGCGCGCCCCGGGCGTGCCGCTAAACCAGTCGGGGCCGAAGGACGATCTCAAGCTGCGCCTGCTGGCCCGCGTCGATCCCGCGGCCGAATCCGAGGCCGCCCGGCGCTGGAAGCAGCCGCTCGCCGTCGGCATGGCCGCGGCGCTGGGCGTGGCCCTGCTGCTGGCGCTGCAACTGGTACGCAGCCGAAGCGTCGAGCTGCGCCGGACGCGCCAGCTGCGCGCGGCCAACCAGGCGCTGACCGAGGCCAACGACAACCTGCGCAGCGTGCAGGCCGACCTGGCGCGCGCCGAGCGCCTCTCTTCGCTCGGCCTCATGGTGGCAGGGGTGGCCCATGAACTGAACACGCCGCTAGGCAGCGCCACGCTCGGGCTCGGCACCGCGCAGCAGGAACTGGACACGCTGGCGCAGCGGCTGCGGCAGGGCCTGCGCCGGTCCGACCCGGAGCAGTACCTGCGCGCCGGCGGCGCCGGCCTGGAAACGGTGCACGAGGCGCTGCGCCGCGCCGCGGCACTGGTGCAGCGTTTCAAGCAGGTGGCGGTGGACCGCGCCAGCATGCAGCTGCGCGTGTTCGATCGGGCCGAGATCGTCCGCGACGCCGACCCGCGCCTGCGGCACTTGCCGCCCGAAGGCCCCATCGCGCTGCGGCTGCACCTCGCGCCGGACCTGCAGATGGACAGCTATGCCGGCCCGCTGGAGCAGGTCGTCTCCAACCTGCTGGAGAACGCGCTCACGCACGCGTTCGACGGACGTGCGCGCGGATGCATCACGCTGCAGACCCGGGCGGACGGACCGGCGCACGTGCTGGTGCGCTTCGCGGACGATGGCAATGGCGTACCCCCGGCGCAGTTGCCGCACATCCTCGATCCCTTCTTCACCACGCGCCGGCATGCGGGCGGCACCGGGCTGGGGCTGCACATCGTGCACCAGACCGTCACCGAACTGCTGGGCGGCACGCTGCGCGCAGAGAACGCGCCGGAGGGCGGCGCGGTGTTTGTGCTGCGCCTGCCGCGGCAGGCGCAGCTGCGCGCCTGAGCGCTCACGGCGCCAGGCCCGCAGCCTTGACCACCCCGGCGTAGCGGCTGGCCTCGTCGCGCGTGTAGGCATCGAACTGCGCCGCCGTTCGGGTGTCGGCTTCGGCGCCCAGGTCTGCCGACTTCTTCCAGGCCGCCTGCCGGTGAGCCGGTGGCACCATGGATGCGTCCCTTTTCTTCGTATTCATGAAGAAAAATGCCTGTAGCCCAGGTACCATATGGGTTATTTGCTATTAAATAAATAGCAATCCGCAAGGCACAATAGCGGCCCCATGCACCGCACCGCTCCCCTGCTGCTGGCCCCCATGGAGGGGCTTCTCGACTTCGTGCTGCGCGACATCCTCACGCGCGTGGGCGGGGTGGAGCGCTGCGTGTCGGAGTTCATCCGCATCACCAGCACCGTGCTGCCGGACCGGGTCTTCCTGCGCTACGTGCCCGAGCTGCGCCACGGCAGCCGCACGCCGGCCGGCGTGCCGGTGCGTCCGCAATTGCTGGGCTCCGACCCGTCCTGCCTGGCCGACAACGCGGCCGCGCTGGCGCGGCTGGGGCCGGAGGGCATAGACCTGAACTTCGGCTGTCCGGCCAAGGTGGTCAACCGCCACGGCGGCGGCGCCATGCTGCTGGATACGCCCGAGCAGCTCTACGCCATCGTCTCTGCCGTGCGGCGCGCGGTGCCGGCCGCGCTGCCGGTGTCGGCCAAGATGCGCCTGGGCGTGCGCGACGGCCGGCGCGCCGAGGAATGCGCCCGCGCCCTGGCCGAGGCCGGCGCCAACGAGCTGGTGGTGCATGCGCGCACCAAGGCCGACGGCTACCGTCCGCCCGCCTACTGGGAGTGCATCCCGGCGATCCGCGCGGCGGTGTCCGTCCCGGTCGTCGCCAACGGCGAGATCTGGACCGTGGCCGACGCCCTGTGCTGCCGCGAACGCTCCGGCGGCAGCGCCTTGATGCTGGGCCGCGGCATGGTCGCCGACCCGGGCCTGGCCTGGGCCATCCGCGCGGCCGATGGCGAGGCCGCCGCGCCCGCCGCCGTGCCCTGGGCGGCGCTGCTGCCGCAGATCGCCGCCTTCTGGGACCTAGTCTGCACCCGCCTGCCGGCGCGCCAGCGTGCCGGGCGCCTGAAGCAGTGGCTCAACCTGCTGCGCCGCCGCCACCCCGAGGCGCAGCAGGCCTTCCAGGAACTGCGCACGCTGGACGATGCGGCCATCAGCCGCTGGATCGCGCAGGCCTGCGGCGCAGCGTTCGCCACGCCTTGCTCGCTGGCCGCATAAGCAGCGGCGCATTCATTCGTTGGCCGCATGGTCGGCGTTGGCTACCGTCGCGTTCTTTCCCTTCATGACGCAGGACCGAGCCATGCCCACGCACCGACCGACTTTCTCCCAACGCCGCCGCCTGCTGCAGGCCGGCAGTGCCGCCCTTGCGCTGGCGGCCGGCGCCGGCGCCTTCGCCCAGACGGGGGCCCGGCGGACGCTGCGCGTGGGCTTCCAGAAGGGCGGTGGGCTGCTGGGCGTGCTCAAGGCGCAGGGCACGCTGGAGAAGGCGCTGGCGCCGCAGGGCTGGGCCGTGACCTGGCACGAGTTCCCGGCCGGCCCGCAGTTGCTGGAGGCGCTCAACGGCGGCAGCGTGGACGTCGGCTACACCGGCGCGCCGCCGCCGATCTTTGCCCAGGCCGCGGGCATTGCCCTGGTCTACATCGGCGCCGAGCCTTCGGGCCCGTCCGTCGAAGGCATCGTCGCGCTGCCCGACGCGCCCCTGCGCGACGCCGCCGACCTGCGCGGCAAGCGCGTGGCGGTGCAGAAGGGCTCCAGCGCCAACTTCCTGCTGGTGGCCGCGCTGGAGAAGGCCGGGCTGAAGCTCTCCGACGTCCAGCCGATCTACCTGCCGCCGGCCGACGCGCGCGCCGCCTTCGAGTCGCGCCGGGTCGATGCCTGGGCCATCTGGGACCCGTATCTGGCCGCGATCCAGCAGGCCGCCCGGGCGCGCGTGCTGGCCGACTACACCGGCCTGCTGCGCCCCAACGCCTTCTACGAAGCCTCGCGCGCCTTCGTCGACGCCCATCCCCGGACGGTGGCCGCCGTGCTCGAAGTCCTCGCCAAGGCCGGCGCCTGGGCCAGCGCCAACCCGCGCGCCGTGGCCGAGTTGCTGGCGCCGCAACTGGGCCTGCCGGTGGAGGTGGTGGAGACCTGGCAGCGCCGCACCACCTACGGCGTGCAGCCGCTGTCCGATGCGCTGGTGGCGGTGCAGCAGAAGGTGGCCGACACCTTCCATGCGCAGGGGCTGATCCCGAAGAAGATCGACGTGGCGGCGGCGGTCTGGCGCTGGAATCGGGGGTGAGCTTGCAAAAAGCTCAATGATGATGGCGGGTGGAATGCCGGAGGCCGGCTTTCCACCTGGGGCTTCCTCATGCCGGGTGGTCTGGATCGGTGAGTTTTTTTGACGCCGCTGCCGTGCCCACCCGCGCCACCATCACCTGGTCGATGCGGTAGCTGTCCACGTCCAGCACCTCGAACTTGTAGCCGCCCCAGGTCACGCTGTCGGTGCGGCGCGGCACGCGGCGCAGCATGACCATGAGGAAGCCGGCCAGGGTTTCGTAGTCGCCCTCGTGCGGCAGGGATTCCAGGTCCAGCGCGCGCAGCACGTCCTGGATCGGGGTGACGCCGTCGATCAGCCAGGAGTTCTCGTCGCGCCGCACGATCTGCTCCTCGTCCAGCGGCGATATCAGGTCGCCCATGACGGTGCTCATGACGTCGTTGAGGGTGACCACGCCCACCACCAGGCTGTACTCGTTGACGATGACGGCGAAGTCCTCGCCCACCAGGCGGAACTGGTCCAGCACCTCGGCCAGGGTCAGGCTGTCGGGCACGATCAGCACCTTGCGCACCAGCGCGTTGTCGTCGAGCGAGATCGGCTGGTTGTTGAGCACGCGCTGGAACAGGTCCTTGGCGTCCACGTAGCCCACCACGTGGTCGATGTCGCCCTCGCACACCGGGTAGGTGGAGAAGGGCTCGGCCGCGATGCGCGCGCGGATCACCGCGTCCGGGTCGTCGCGCAGGAAGTAGGCGATGCGGTCGCGCGGCGACATGGCGCTGGCGACGGTGCGGGTGTCCAGCTCGAACACGTTGGCGATCACCTGCTGCTCGCGCGCGGCCAGCACGCCGGCCAGCGCGCCGGCCTCGGTCATGGCCAGAATGTCTTCGGAGGTGATCCGGTCGTCGCGCTGCAGCGGCAGCCCGAACAGGCCGAACAGCCCGTCCGCGCCCTTGCTGTAGACCCAGGTGAGCGGGCGCAGCAGCGACTGCAACAGTTGCATGGGGCGCGCGGTGCGCACCGCCAGGCGCTCGGGCGCGGTCATGGCCAGCCGCTTGGGGAACAGGTCGGCGAACAGGATGAAGAAGGAGGTGACGATGGCGAACGAGGCCAGGAAGCCCGCCGTCTCCGCCGCGGCCTGGCCCAGGCCGAGCGAGAACAGCGCGGTGAAGGCCGGGCTCAGCGCGCCTTCGCCGACGATGCCGCCCAGGATGGCGATGGCGTTCTGGCCGATCTGCGCCACGGTGAAGTAGGGCCCGGGCTGCTCCTGGATGCGCATCACGCGTTCGGCGCGCGCTTCGCCCTCGTCGGCCATCTGGCGCAGGCGCAGCCGGCGCGAGGCGGCCAGCGAGATCTCGGCGATGGAAAAGAAGGCGCTGGCGGCGATGAGCGCGGCAATGAGGAGCAGGCTGGTGGTCAGGGTCATGAAGGCGAAGGCAGCGCCACGGGGGCTATTCGCCAGAGTGTAGGGGCCGGGCGTGGCGGCGCGGCCCCCGGCCCTATTGCATGAACCCGATGCGGCTGCGCCGGTCCCCGGGGCGGGGCAGGTCGTCGCCGAGCAGCTCGGCGCGGCCGTCCAGCCGCGCGTTGCCGAAGGCCACCATCAGCGCGCGGCGCATCTCGCGCGGGGCCAGCGCGGCCAGGCGCTCCAGCACCTCCTCCTGCGGGGCCTCGTCGAAGCGGCTGCCCCAGTCGTGGCCCGCGCGGATCGATTGGTACAGGCGCAGCGCGATGTGGCGCGCCTGCTCGGGCGAGGGCGGCGCCACCTCGAACACGTTCATGCGGTTGAGGATCGGGTCGGGGATGCCGCGCGCGTCGTTGGCGGTGGTGATCCACAGCACCTGGCTGGCGTCGATCGCGACCTCGGCGAACTCGTCCACGAAGGCGCTGGCAGTGTCGTGCTCCAGCAGGCTGTAGAGCGCGCCGAGCGGGTCGTACTGGGCGTCGCAGTTGGCCTTGTCGATCTCGTCCACCACGATCACCGGGTTGGCGTAGGTGCCGTCCACCAGCGCCTCGAACACCTTGCCCGGGCGCGAGCCCTTCCATTGCGAGGCCGAGCCCGACAGCAGCCAGCCGGCGGTCATGGAACCCATGGGCACCAGGTTCATGCCGGTGCCGATCAGGTCGGCCAACTGCCGCGCGAAATGCGTCTTGCCGATGCCCGGCGGCCCCAGCAGCAGCATGGGCGTGACCTCCAGGCCGTCGCGGCTGTCCTGCGCCAGCGCGACGTGGCGGCGCACGTCGTCCAGCACTTCGGTGAAGTTGGGCAGGTCGTCGTAGAGCGCGGCCATGTCGGGGACGCCGGCGGGCTTGACCTGGAAGCGCTCGGGGCCGCGTTCGAGCATGCGCTCGTAGGTGCTGCGCAGGCTTTCGTGCTCGCGCGCGTCGCCGGCGTGCTGCAGCTTGCCCAGCCGGCGCTCGACCTCGGCCGGGTCGAACACGCTGCGCACCTGCGCGATCGGCAGCGGGAAAGTGGATGAGGACTGGGTGACGAGGCTATGGGATTGCATCTGGCACTCCTTTACTTCTTCATCAGAAAAGCAACGCCTTCATTCGAGCACAAGCCGTGCCAGGCGTCCACCGGCGAACGCCCCAAAAAGCAACGGCGCGGCCGCCCTCATCGGGCGAACGCGCCGCGCGCGGGCGGGGCGGCGGATCAGGCCGCGTTGCCGGCCAGCACCTTCTGCAGCTCGCCGGACTCGTACATCTCCATCATGATGTCCGAGCCGCCGATGAACTCGCCCTTGACGTAGAGCTGCGGGATGGTCGGCCAGTGGCTGTATTCCTTGATGCCCTGGCGGATGCCGTCGTCCTCCAGCACGTTGACGGTCTTGATGGCCTTGGTGTCCACGCCGCAGGCCTTGAGCACCTGGATCGCGCGGCCGGAGAAGCCGCACATCGGAAAGCTGGCGCTGCCCTTCATGAAGAGCAGCACGTCGTTGGATTTGACGAGGGCGTCGATGCGTTGTTGGGCGTCACTCATGGGTCTCTCCTTCAGGGGGGTGGCGGCCGGAAGCGCCCGGCCGCGGCGGCCGCAATTATCGGCGGGATGGCAGAAGCCCGCCCGAGCAGCGTTCGATGCCTGCCAGGTCGCGGCGGCTTTGTACCGCGTCGAAGCCGGCGGCCTGCAACAGGGTGCGTACCGCGCCGGCCTGGTCCCAGCCGTGCTCCAGCAGCAGCCAGCCGCCCAGCGCGAGGTGCCCGGGCGCCTGGGCGATGATGCGGCGCAGCTCGTCCAGGCCGTCGGCGCCGGCCACCAGGGCCGATGGCGGCTCGTGCGCCAGGGCCGCCAGGTGCCGGTCGTCCGCCGCGATGTAGGGCGGGTTGGAGACGATCAGGCCGTAGCGCTCGCCGGCCGGCAGCGCGGCGTACCAGTCGCCCTGCAGAAGGCGCAGCGGCAGGCCCAGGCGGGCGGCGTTGCCGCGCGCCACCTCCAGCGCGCCGGCGCTGGCGTCCACCGCGCTCACCTGCGCGTCCGGCCGCGCGTGGCGCAGCGCCAGGGCGATGGCGCCGCTGCCGGTGCCCAGGTCCAGCACGCTGGGCGCGGTCTGGCCGGCCAGGCGCTCCAGCGCCCATTCGACCAGGGTTTCGGTGTCGGGCCGCGGCACCAGCACGCGGGCGTCCACCGCCAGCGGCAGGCCGAAGAATTCCTTCTCCCCGACCAGGTAGGCCAGCGGCTCGCCCGCGGCGCGGCGGCTGCAGAGGCCGCACAGCCGCTGCTGCGTGGCGGCGTCCAGCAGGTCGGTGTCGTGCGCCAGCAGCCAGGCGCGCTCGTGCGCGGGCCGTCCCAGCGCGTGCAGCAGCAGCAGTTGCGCATCGAGCCGCTCCAGGCCCAGCGCGCCGGCGGCCTGCAGGGCCTGGGCGATGCTGATGGGGGGGGCTTGGTTGCTATGCATTTAGTAGCTAAAAGCCCTTGTTCTACCTGGGCTACATGCCTTTTTTGTTCAGAATCAGGCGGCGGCGCCGACTTCCAGCTCGGCCAGTTGCTCGGCCTCGCGCGCGTGCTGCAGCGCGTCCAGCACCTCGCCCAGGTCGCCCTCCATGATGGCGAGCAGCTTGTAGAGCGTGAGGTTGATGCGGTGGTCGGTCAGCCGCCCCTGCGGGAAGTTGTAGGTGCGGATGCGGTCGCTGCGGTCGCCGCTGCCGATCAGGCCCTTGCGCATGGCGGCGTCCTTGGCGGCCTGCTCGCTGCGCTCCTTCTCCTGGATGCGCGCGGAGAGCACCTGCAGCGCCTTGGCCTTGTTGCGGTGCTGGCTGCGGTCGTCCTGGCATTCGGCCACGATGCCGGTCGGGATGTGCGTGATGCGCACGGCCGAGTCGGTCTTGTTGATGTGCTGGCCGCCGGCGCCGCTGGCGCGGTAGGTGTCGATGCGCAGGTCGGCCGGGTTGATCTGCACCGCCTGGGCCTCGTCCGGCTCGGGCAGCACGGCCACGGTGCAGGCGCTGGTGTGGATGCGGCCCTGGGTCTCGGTGGCCGGCACGCGCTGCACCCGGTGGCCGCCGGATTCGAAGCGCAGCCGGCCGTAGGCCTTGTCGCCGACGATGCGGAACACGATTTCCTTGTAGCCGCCCAGTTCGCTCTCGTTGGCGCTGACCACCTCGCAGCGCCAGCCGGCGCGCTCGCAGTAGCGGGTGTACATGCGCGCCAGGTCGCCGGCGAACAGGGCCGACTCGTCGCCGCCGGTGCCGGCGCGGATTTCCATGAAGGCGTTGCGGTCGTCGTCCGGGTCCTTGGGCAGCAGCAGGCGCTGCAGCTCGTCGGCCAGTTGCTGCAGCTCGGCCTCGGCGCTGGCGATTTCCTCCTGCGCCATCTCGGCCATGTCGGGGTCGTCGAGCATGCCGCGCGCGCCTTCGAGGTCGGCCTCGCGCTGCCGCAGGCGGGCGTAGCGGCCGGCGATCTGGGTCACCTCGGCATGCTCGCGCGAGAGCACGCGGTACTGCTCCATGTCGGCCATGATGTCCTCGCGCGAGAGCAGGAAGTCGAGTTCCTCGAGACGGACGGCGTAGCGGTCGAGCTGGTGGCGCAGGAAGGGTTTCACGGGGCTGGAGTCTGGAGCGCGCGCGAGGGCGGCGCAGGGCGGTTCGGGCGAGCGGCGATTATCCGCGACGGCCGCGGGCGCGCCCGCAGCGGGAATGATGGCCGCGCGTTGGCGGCTCAGGGCAATGGGTGTGCTATGAAATATATAGCTATAAGCCCAGGACATACCTGGGCTGCAGGCACTTTTTTCCCAGAAAAGGACGTCTCAGGACTTGTTGCGCAGGAAGAAGCGGGAAATCGTCTCGGCCGTCTGCTCGCGCTGTTCGGCGTTGCCGGCATGCAGCTCGCTGATGGCGCCGTGCAGCATCTTCTGCGTCAGGCCGCGCGAGAGCGCCTCCAGCACGGCGTCCACGTCCTCGCCGCGCGCCAGCAGCTTGCGGGCGCGGGCGATCTCGGCGCTACGCCAGGTATCGGCCTGGGCATGGAGCTGGCGGATCAGGGGCACGCTGCCCTTGACCGGATCGCGCTGGTCCATCCAGTGCATGAAGCTCTGCACGCCCGCGTCGATGATGGCCTCGGCCTGCGCCACGGCGGCCTGGCGGTTCGCCTGCGCGGTCTGCACCACGCTGGCCAGGTCGTCCACGGTGTAGAGGTAGACGTCTTCCAGGGCCTTGACTTCGGGCTCGATGTCGCGCGGCACGGCCAGGTCGACCATGAACATGGGGCGGTGCTTGCGGCGCTTGAGCGCGCGCTCGACCGCGCCCAGGCCGATGATCGGCAGCGTGCTGGCG
Source organism: Xylophilus sp. ASV27 (assembly GCF_016428875.1). GTDB lineage: Bacteria > Pseudomonadota > Gammaproteobacteria > Burkholderiales > Burkholderiaceae_C > Xylophilus. The sequence goes on along the minus strand of NZ_JAELTO010000017.1, from coordinate 13,208 downwards.
GTGCAGCTCACCACCGCGTCGAACTCATGCAGGCGCTCGGGCAGGTCGCCCAGGCGCATGACCTCGCCGCCGAAGCGCGCGGCCAGCGCCTCGCCGCGCTCGTGCGTGCGGTTGGCCACGGCGATGGCCTTGGGGTTCCTGGCCGCGAAATGGGTGGCGGCCAGCTCGATCATCTCGCCCGCGCCGACGAACAGCACGCGGGTCTGCGCCAGGTCCTCGAACAACTGGCCGGCCAGGCGCACCGCGGCGGCGGCCATGCTGATCGAATGCGCGCCGATCTCGGTGGCGCTGCGCACTTCCTTGGCCACCGAGAACGAGCGCTGGAACAACTGGTTGAGCGTGCGGCCGAGCGCGCCGGCGCTCTCGGCCGCGCGCACCGCGTTCTTCATCTGGCCGAGGATCTGGGCCTCGCCCAGCACCATGGAGTCCAGGCCGCTGGCCACGCGAAAGGCATGGCGCGCGGCCGTGCCGTCTTCCAGGGTGTAGGCGTGCGACTGCAGCATCGAGGGCGTCACGCCGCCGGTCTGGGCCAGCCAGCCCAGGGTGTGGTCCAGGGCCGGATGCTCGCCGGCGCAGTAGATCTCGGTGCGGTTGCAGGTGGAGATGATGGCGGCTTCGACCGCCGGGTGGCGCGCCGGGAAGGAACCGCGCAGGCCCTGCAGCGTGGGCGCGATCTGGTCCAGCGCAAAGGCGAACCGGCCGCGCAGATCGAGCGGCGCGGTCGTGTGATTGATGCCCAGGGCCCAGACTGCCATTTGCGGATTATAAAATTTGTGGCTGCGCCCCAGGATTGTGCTTCCCTATCGCACTGAAAGCGAGCGCTCGTCTTCCCCAATCCCATGTCCTTGCCGCAGATCCTCGAGCACCTGCTGAACTTCCTGGCGCCCGCCTTCTGGATGGCGCCGGGCATGCTGCTGCTGGGCCGTTTCGTGGTGCCGGGGCCTTGCCGCATGGCCTGGCCGGGCCGGCTGGCGCTGCATCTGGCGGCCGGCGCCGGGGTGCTGCTGGCTGGCCTGGTGCTGACCGGCCACGACGGCCGCATGCTGACCTGGGTCGCGCTGGTGCTGGTGCTGGCCACCAGCGAATGGCTGCTGCGCCGGGGCTGGCGCCGCTGATTCAGGCCGGCGCGAACAGGTCGACGCGGTCGGTGATGATGCCGTCGGTGCCGAGCGCGATCAGCCGTTCGGCCGCCCAGGGGTCGTTCACGGTGTAGGAAAGCGTGCGCAGGCCGGCGCCCTGGGCCTGGGCCGCCGTGGCCGCATCCCAGAGCGCATGGTTGCAGACCACGGCCACGCAGCCCAGTGCCCGGGCCTCTTCCAGCCAGCCCTTGCGCGGGGTATCGAGCAGCAGTCCGCGCGGCAGGGCTGGCGCGCCGTGCCGGGCGCCGGCCAGGGCCTCGGGCTGGAACGAGGTGAGCAGCGGCGGCACCGCCGCGCCCTGCCAGAGGCGCGCGGCATGCCGTGCCACCACCTCGCCGGTCAGGCGCTCGGCCCCGGGCGTGGGCTTGATCTCTGCGTTGAGCTGAAAACCGTTGCGCAGGCAGTAGCGGGCGATGTTCCCGAAGCAGGGCAGCGGCTCGCCCGCATGGGCGCGCGAGTGCCAAGCGCCGGCGTCGCGCTGCGCCAGTTGGGCCCAGGGCTGCTCGCCGGCGACGCCGTGGCCGTCGGTGGTGCGCTCCAGCGTGGCGTCGTGCAGCAGGAAGGGCACGCCGTCGGCGCTGAGCTTCACGTCGCACTCGAACATGCGGTAGCCGTGCTGCGCCCCCAGGCGAAACGCCGCCAGCGTGTTCTCGGGCGCGAGCCGGCCGGCGCCGCGGTGGGCGATCCAGCGCGGGTAGGGCCAGGGGGGCGGGGCGGCGGGGCTCACGTGGGCTCTCCGAACTTGAGCAGGTTGCCGTGCGGGTCGATCACGTACAGCTCGCGCATACCCCAGGGGCGCTCGGCCGGCGGCTCGAGCACGAGGCCGCGCGCGGCGAAGTCGGCATGCAGCGCGCGCGTGTCGCCGCGCACATAGCAGGCGCTGTTCTCGGCGATGTGGCGTTCGTCGCAGGGCCAGAAGTGCAGCTCGCAGCCGTCGCGCGCGACGATCAGGTAGTCGTCGGCACGCAGCCGCACCGCAAAGCCCAGGCGCTCGGCGTAGAAGGCCGCGCTTTCGTCCAGGTCCAGCGAAGGCAGGACCGGCACGGCGGCATGCAGCAGCGGGGCGGACGTGCCGGCGCTCATATGCGCTTGCCGGTGGCCGCGTCGAACGTGTGCAGGCGCTCGCCGCGGGGCCGCACGTGCAGGATGGCGTCGGGTTGGGGCGCGTGCAGGCCCTCTTCGGCGCGGACGATCAGCGCGTCTTCGCCGAGGTGGCAGTAGATGAGGCGCTCGGCGCCGAGCAGCTCGACCGTGTCCACCGTGGCCGCCCAGGCGCCGGGCGTGCCGGCCTCGACGATGTCCAGGTGCTCGGGGCGGATGCCCAGCAGGGTGCCGGCGCGCACGCCGGGCGCGTGCTTGAGCAGGTTCATGGGCGGCGAGCCGATGAAGCTCGCGACGAAGGTGGAGGCCGGGCGGTGGTAGACCTCCTCGGGCGTGCCGAACTGCTCCATCACGCCGCCGTTCATCACGATCATGCGCTGGGCCAGCGTCATGGCCTCGACCTGGTCGTGCGTGACGAACAGCGAGGTGATGCCCAGTTCGCGGTGCAGCTTCTGGATTTCGAGGCGGGTCTGGGCGCGCAGCTTGGCGTCCAGGTTGGACAGCGGCTCGTCGAACAGGAACACCTGCGGCTGGCGCACGATGGCGCGGCCCATGGCCACGCGCTGGCGCTGCCCGCCCGACAGCTCGCGCGGCTTGCGCGCCAGCAGGTGGCCCAGTTCGAGGATCTTGGCGGCCTTGTCGACGCGGGTCTTGATCTCGTCCTTGGACAGCTTGGCGATCTTCAGGCCGTAGGCCATGTTGTCGAACACCGTCATGTGCGGGTACAGCGCGTAGTTCTGGAACACCATGGCGATGTCGCGTTCGGCCGGCTCCAGGTCGTTGACCACGCGCCCACCGATGGAGATGGTGCCGCCGCTGATCTCCTCCAATCCCGCGACCATGCGCAGGAGGGTGGACTTGCCGCAGCCCGAGGGGCCGACGATCACGATGAACTCGCCATCCGCCACCTCGGCGTTCACGCCGTGGATGACCTGGTTGACCTTCGGGCCGGTGCCGTAGCGCTTGACGACGTCCTTGAGGGAAATGGCTGCCATGTCGTTTCTGTTTCCTTGGTCGTTGTGGTGGCCCCCTGCAAGGGGCTGGCGGCTGCGCGCAGTGAGCGAGCCTTGGGGGTGCCTATTTTTCAGTGTCCACCAGGCCCTGGACGAACCACTTCTGCATCAGGATCACCACCACGGCGGGCGGCAGCATCGCCAGCAGCGCGGTGGCCATCACGATGTTCCATTCGTTCTGGCCGTCGCCGCCGGCGATCATGCGCTTGATGCCGATCACCACCGGGTACATGTCCTCGGTCGTGGTGGCCAGCAGGGGCCACAGGTACTGGTTCCAGCCATAGATGAACTGGATCACGAACAGCGCCGCGATGGAGGTCCTGGACAGCGGCACCAGCACGTCCTTGAAGAAGCGCATCGGGCCGGCGCCGTCCATGCGCGCGGCTTCCACCAGCTCGTCCGGCACGGTCAGGAAGAACTGCCGGAACAGGAAGGTGGCCGTGGCCGAGGCGATCAGGGGAATGGTCAGGCCGGCGTAGCTGTTGAGCATGCCGAGGTCCGAAACCACCTGGTAGGTCGGGCCGATGCGCACTTCCACCGGCAGCATCAGCGTGATGAAGATCATCCAGAAGCACAGCTGCTTGAACGGGAAGCGGAAGTACACCACCGCGAACGCCGACAGCAGGGAAATGGCGATCTTGCCGAAGGTGATGACCAGGGCCGACACCAGGCTCACCCACATCATGCGCGCCACCGGAGCGGTCGAGCCGGCGCCGGCCTCGCGGCCGAACAGCGCGGCCTTGTAGGTCTCCCAGAAGTGGGAGCCGGGCAGCAGCGGCATGGGGGCCTGCACGATCTCCTGCGCGGTATGCGTGGAGGCGACGAAGGCCAGGTAGAGGGGGAAAGCAACGATGGCAACGCCCAGGAGCACCACCACGTGGGCCAGGATGCCGGCGGTCAGGCGACGTTCAACCATCAGTAATTCACCTTTTTCTCGACATAGCGGAACTGCACCACCGTGAGCACCACGACGATGAGCATCAGCACCACCGACTGCGCGGCCGAGCCCCCCAGGTCCATGGCCTTGAAGCCGTCGTAGTACACCTTGTAGACCAGGATCGCGGTCTCCTTGCCCGGGCCGCCCTGGGTGGCTGCGTCAACGATGGCGAAGGTGTCGAAGAAGGCGTAGACCACGTTGATCACGAGCAGGAAGAAAGTGGTGGGCGACAGCAGCGGGAACTGGATCGTCCAGAAGCGGCGCCACGGGCGCGCGCCATCGATGGCGGCGGCCTCGATCAGCGACTTGGGGATGGACTGCAGGCCGGCCAGGAAGAACAGGAAGTTGTAGGAGATCTGCTTCCAGACCGAGGCCATGACGATCAGCGCCATGGCATGGTCGCCGTTGAGCAGGTGGTTCCACTCGAAGCCGAAATGGCCCAGGGCATACGACACCACGCCGAGCGACGGGGAGAACATGAAGACCCACAGCACGGCGGCCACCGCCGGCGCCACGGCATAGGGCACGACCAGCAGCGTCTTGTAGACCATAGCGCCGTGCACGATGCGGTCGGCGAACACCGCCAGCAGCAGCGACAGGCTGATGCCCAGCCCCGCCACCAGCACCGAGAACAGGGCGGTGGTCTTGAACGATTCGACGTAGGACGGATCGTCGAACAACTGGCGGAAGTTGGCCAGGCCCACCCATTCGGTGGAGGTGCCGAAGGCATCCTGCAATTGCAGCGACTGCACCAGAGCCTGGCTCGCCGGCCAGAAGAAGAAGACGAGGATCACCGCCATCTGGGGCAGCAGCAGCGCCCACGGAAGCCAGCGGGAGCGGAATATGACGCGTTTTTCCATAGGTCTTTCGGTGAACCGGCGGCGTGCGATTGCGCCTGACAAAGCAAATACCCTCCCCGTGCTACGGGGAGGGTATGGAAGGCTCAGCCCGGCGGCCAAGCGCCTGATCAGCCCTTGTTGGCTTTCTGAAAGCGCTCGAGCTGCTCGTTGCCGCGCTTGACGATGGAGTCGAGCGCTTCCTTGGGTGTCTTCTTGCCGTTCCAGACCTGTTCGAGTTCTTCGTCCTCGATGGCGCGGATCTGCACGTAGTTGCCCAGGCGGATGCCGCGGCTCTTGTCGGTCACCTTGCGGATCATCTGCGTCACGGCGACGTCGGTGCCAGGGTTCTGCTGGTAGAAGCCCGACTCCTCGGTCAGCTTGTAGGCCGCCGTGGTGACCGGCAGGTAGCCGGTGCGCTTGTGGCTGGCGGACTGCACCTCAGGGGTCGAGATGAAGCTGAAGAACTTGGCCACGCCCTTGTACTCGGCAGGTTTCTTGCCCGACATGACCCAAAGGCTGGCGCCGCCGATCACCGTGTTCTGCGGCGCGCCTGGCACGTCCGGGTAGTAGGGCAGGGGCGCCAGGCCGTAGGCGAACTTGGCGTTCTTCGCCACATTGCCGTAGAAGCCCGAGGAGGTGTTGATCATGGCGCATTCGCCGGAGACGAAGCTGGCTTCAGGAACATTGCCGCGCCCCTTGTAGATGAAGAGCCCCTGCTTGGCCATGTTGGCGAGGTTCTCGATGTGGCGCAGATGCAGCGGCGAGTCGACCTTCAGGCGCGCGTCCATGCCTTGCAGGCCATTGGCCTTGCTGGCGAACTCCACGTTGTGCCAGGCGGAAAAGCTCTCCAACTGGGTCCAGCCCTGCCAGGCGGTGGTGAAGGGGCACTTGTGGCCGGCGGCCTTGAGCTTGGCGGCCGCGACCACGACTTCGGGCCAGGTGGACGGCGCCTTGTCCGTGGGCAGGCCGGCGGCCTTGAAGGCATCCTTGTTGAAGTAGAAGATCGTGGTCGAGCTGTTGAATGGGAAGCTCAGCATCTGCCCGTTGGGCGCCGTGTAGTAGCCTGCCACGGCGGAGATGTAGCCGCTCGGGTCGAATTTCTCGCCCGCGTCCTTCATGACCTGGCCAACCGGGATGATGGCGCTCTTGCTGGCCATCATGGTGGCGGTGCCCACTTCGAACACTTGCAGGATGTGCGGCGCATTCCCGGCACGAAAAGCGGCAATCGAGGCGGTCATGGATTCGTCATACGAGCCCTTGTAGGTGGGCACGACCTTGTATTCCTTCTGGCTCTCGTTGAACTGCCTTGCCAGGTCATTGACCCATTCGCCATTGACGGCAGTCATCGAATGCCACCACTGGATTTCGGTCTGGGCAACGGCGGGGGCGGCCATGGCGGCCGCGAGCGCGGCAACCGAGGCCAGGCGCATGAACTTCATGAAGGGTTCTCCTTGAATCAAACAAGACAGGCGGGCGGCGAATCGTCAGCCTCGGCTGTGACACGTGCGTGTCATTCTGTGAACGCACCCAGGCGCGGGTAAGCGGGTAAACCCTTTCCGCCGCCCGCGCCGATGGACCGCGGCGCGGGGATGGAAATGGGGCTGGCGCCGACGCTCTGTTGCGTTGCACCATGCTAGCATCTCCGGCCCGTTTCCCGTGACTTCCGCGCGGCCCGTCAAGCGGCCGTCGTCCACTCGCCATGACCAAGACTTCCCTGGACAAAAGCAAGATCAAGTTTCTGCTGCTCGAGGGCATCCATGCTTCCGCCAGCGAGGTGCTGCGGCGTGCCGGCTATTCCCAGATCGAGACGCTGCCCAAGGCCTTGCAGGGCGAGGAACTCAAGGCCAGGCTGGCGGACGTGCATTTCCTCGGCATCCGCTCGCAGACCCAGTTGACGGCCGACGTGCTGGCGCACGCGCCCAGGCTGGTGGCGGCGGGCTGCTTCTGCATCGGCACCAACCAGGTCGATCTGCGGGCCGCGCGCGAACGCGGCGTGGCGATTTTCAATGCCCCCTATTCCAATACCCGCTCGGTCGCGGAGCTGGTGCTGGCCGAAGCCATCCTGCTGCTGCGCGGCGTGCCCGAGAAGAGCACATTGGCGCATCGCGGCGTCTGGCTGAAGTCGGCCGCCGATTCCTATGAGATCCGTGGCAAGACGCTGGGCATCGTGGGCTACGGCTCCATCGGCACCCAGCTCTCGGTGCTGGCCGAGGCGCTCGGCATGAAGGTCGCGTTCTACGACGTGGTCGCCAAGCTGCCGCTGGGCAATGCGCGCCAGATCCATTCGCTGACCGAACTGATGGCCACCAGCGACATCGTCACGCTGCACGTCCCCGAGACGCCGGCCACCCAGTGGATGGTGGGCGAGCCCGAGATCGCCGCCATGAAGCAGGGCGGCATCCTGATCAATGCCTCGCGCGGCACCGTGGTGCGCATCGAGGCGCTGGCCGACGCCATCCGCTCCAGGAAGCTGCTGGGCGCGGCGATCGACGTGTTCCCCACCGAGCCGGGCAGCAACAAGGAGGCCTTCGTCTCGCCGCTGCAGGGCCTGGACAACGTGATCCTGACCCCGCACATCGGCGGCTCCACCATGGAGGCGCAGGCCAACATCGGAACGGAAGTGGCCGAGAAGCTGGTCAAGTACAGCGACAACGGCACTACCACCTCTTCGGTGAACCTGCCCGAGGTGGCGCTGCCCTCGCAGGGCGGCCAGCACCGCCTGCTGCACATCCACCGGAACGTGCCGGGCGTGCTGTCGGAGATCAACCGGATCTTCTCCGACAACCACATCAACATCGCCGGCCAGTACCTGCAGACCAGCGAGGACGTGGGCTACGTCGTGATCGACATCGACGCCACCTCCTCCGACCTGGCGCTGGAGAAGCTGCTGCAGGTGCCGGGCACGATCAGGGCGCGCGTGCTGTTCTGAGGCGCCGGAGGCTTCGCGCGCGCGTTCCCGCGGCTGCGGTTGGCGCGCGAGCGGCATGAATGGCCGAGATGCTGGGGCGCATTGCGGCGCCTGCGCGTCGCGGACCAAACCGCTAAAATCCCGCTCCCGAGGCCCATGGGCGCCTGCCGCCCAACCCAGGTTATCCCCCGATGAATGCTCCCACCGCCCTGGCGGCGCTGTTGTCGCAGGCCGAAGGGCCTGCGCGACTGCGCGAGATCCCCTACAACTACACCTCGTTTTCCGACCGCGAGATCGTCATCCGCCTGCTGGGCGAGCGCGCCTGGGACGTGCTGCTGCAACTGCGCGGCGAGCGGCAGACCGGGCGCTCCGCGCGCATGCTCTACGAGGTGCTGGGCGACATCTGGGTGGTGCAGCGCAACCCCTATCTGCAGGACGACCTGCTGGACAACCCCAAGCGCCGGCGCCAGCTGGTGGAGGCGCTGCGGCACCGCCTGGCCGAGGTCGCCAAGCGCCGCACGCCGGGCGCCGACGCGCAGCGCGATGCCCTGGTGGTGGAGCTGCTGGGCCTGGTCGACGGCGCGGTCCGCAGCTTCGATGCGGAATTCGCGGCCGTGGCCGAGCTGCGCCGCCGCGCGCAGCGCAGCCTGGGCCGGCTCACGGCCAAAGACAACATCAAGTTCGACGGCCTGTCGCGCGTGGCCCACGTGACCGATGCCACCGACTGGCGCGTGGAATACCCCTTCGTCGTGCTCTGCCCCGACACCGAGGCCGAGATGGCCGGCCTGGTCAAGGGCTGCATCGAGCTGGGCCTGACCATCATCCCGCGCGGCGGCGGCACCGGCTACACCGGCGGCGCGATCCCGCTGACCTGGAAGAGCGCGGTCATCAACACCGAGAAGCTCGAGGCCATGACCGAGGTCGAGATGGTCGCGCTGCCCGGCCTCGATCAACCGGTGCCCACCATCTGGACCGAGGCCGGCGTGGTCACCCAGCGCGTGGCCGATGCGGCCGAGCGCGCGGGCTTCGTGTTCGCGGTGGACCCGACCTCGGCCGAGGCCTCCTGCGTGGGCGGCAACATCGCCATGAACGCTGGCGGCAAGAAGGCCGTGCTGTGGGGCACGGCGCTGGACAACCTGGCCTCCTGGCGCATGGTCACGCCCGATGCGCAGTGGCTGGAAGTCACCCGCATCGGCCACAACCTGGGCAAGATCCATGACGCCGAGGTGGCCAGCTTCGAGCTGCGCTACTTCGAGGCCGACGGCAGGACGCCGATCCGCACCGAGCGCCTGGACATCCCGGGCAAGACCTTCCGCAAGGAGGGCCTGGGCAAGGACGTGACCGACAAGTTCCTGTCGGGCCTGCCCGGCATCCAGAAGGAGGGCTGCGACGGCCTGATCACCAGCGGCCGCTGGGTGGTGCACCGCATGCCCGAGCACACCCGCACCGTGTGCCTGGAGTTCTTCGGCAACGCCAAGGACGCCGTGCCCAGCATCGTCGAGATCAAGGACTTCATGTTCGCCGAGCAGAAGCGTTCGGGTGTGCTGCTCGCGGGGCTGGAGCACCTGGACGACCGTTACCTGAAGGCGGTGGGCTACGCCACCAAGTCGAAGAAGCACGGCGGCCTGCCCAAGATGGTGCTGTTCGGCGACATCAGCGGCGACGACGCCGACGCGGTGGCGCGGGTCACTTCCGAGGTGGTGCGCATCGCCAACTCGCGCAGCGGCGAAGGCTTCGTCGCCATCAGCCCCGAGGCGCGCAAGAAGTTCTGGCTCGACCGCAAGCGCACGGCCGCCATCAGCAAGCACACCAACGCCTTCAAGATCAACGAGGACGTGGTGATCCCGCTGCCGCGCATGGCCGAGTACACCGACGGCATCGAGCGCATCAACATCGAGCTGAGCCTGCGCAACAAGCTGAAGCTGTGCGATGCGCTGGAGGACTTCCTCGCGCGCGGCGCGCTGCCCCTGGGCAAGACCGACGACGCCAGCGACATCCCCTCGGCCGAGCTGCTGGAGGACCGCGTGGCGCAGGCCGTGGCGCTGCTGCAGGAGGTGCGCGCGCAGTGGGCCGGCTGGCTGCAGGACGTCGAGGCGCTGTTCCCGCAGTTGCAGGACCACCGCCTGCGCGCGAGCTGGAAGACGCAGATCCGCCAGCCGCTGCAGAAGATCTTCGGCGGGGCGGAGTTCCTGCCGCTGCTCGACGAGGTGAACGCCATCCACCAGCGCGTGCTCAAGGGCCGCGTCTGGGTGGCGCTGCACATGCACGCGGGCGACGGCAACGTGCACACCAACATCCCGGTCAACAGCGACGACTACGACATGCTGCAGACCGCGCACGAGGCGGTGGCCCGCATCATGGTGCTGGCGCGCAGCCTGGACGGGGTGATCTCGGGCGAGCACGGCATCGGCATCACCAAGCTCGAGTTCCTGACCGACGAGGAGCTGCAGCCCTTCACCGACTACAAGCAGCGCGTGGACCCGCAAGGGCGCTTCAACAAGGGCAAGCTGCTGCGCGCCGGCGCTCCTGGTGCGCGCCATGCCGACCTGACCCATGCCTACACGCCGAGCTTCGGCCTGATGGGGCACGAGTCGCTGATCATGCGGCAGAGCGACATCGGCGCCATCGCCGATTCGGTCAAGGACTGCCTGCGCTGCGGCAAGTGCAAGCCGGTGTGCGCCACCCACGTGCCGCGCGCCAACCTGCTCTACAGCCCGCGCAACAAGATCCTCGCCACCTCGCTGCTGGTGGAGGCCTTCCTGTACGAAGAGCAGACCCGGCGCGGCGTGAGCATCAAGCACTGGCAGGAGTTCGAGGACGTGGCCGACCACTGCACCGTCTGCCACAAGTGCCTGTCGCCCTGCCCGGTGAAGATCGACTTCGGCGACGTGTCGATGAACATGCGCAACCTGCTGCGCAAGATGGGGCAGAAGAGCTTCCGCCCCGGCAACGCCGCGGCCATGTTCTTCCTCAACGCCACCAACCCCGAGACCATCAAGCTCATGCGCGGGGCGATGGTGGGCTTGGGCTTCAAGGCCCAGCGCGCGGCCAACCGGCTGCTGGGCGGCCTGGCGCGCCGGCAGACCGCGCGCCCGCCGGCCACCGTGGGCAAGGCGCCGCTGAAAGAGCAGGTGATCCACTTCGTCAACAAGAAGATGCCCGGCGGCCTGCCCAAGAAGACCGCGCGGGCGCTGCTCGACATCGAGGACCGCGACTACGTGCCGATCATCCGCAACCCGCGGGCCACCACGGCCGAAACCGAGGCGGTGTTCTACTTCCCCGGCTGCGGCTCCGAGCGCCTGTTCAGCCAGGTCGGCCTGGCCACGCAGGCCATGCTCTGGCACGCCGGCGTGCAGACCGTGCTGCCGCCGGGCTACCTGTGCTGCGGCTACCCGCAGAAGGGCAGCGGCCAGTTCGACGCGGCCGACAAGATCATCACCGACAACCGCGTGCTGTTCCACCGCGTGGCCAACACGCTCAACTACCTCGACATCAAGACCGTGGTGGTGAGCTGCGGCACCTGCTACGACCAGCTCCAGGGCTACGAGTTCGAGAAGATCTTCCCCGGCTGCCGCATCATCGACATCCACGAATACCTGCTGGAGAAGGGCATCACCCTGGCCGGCAAGGACGCCTACCTCTACCACGACCCCTGCCACACGCCCATGAAGCTGCAGGAGCCGATGAAGACGGTCAAGGCCCTGGTGGGCGAGAACGTGCTCAAGAGCGAGCGCTGCTGCGGCGAATCCGGCACGCTGGGCGTGACCCGGCCCGACATCTCCACCCAGGTCCGCTTCCGCAAGGAAGAGGAATTGAAGAAGGGCGAGGCGGCTCTGCGCATCAAGGCCGAGCTGCCGGCCGGATCCAACGTGAAGATCCTCACCAGTTGCCCGAGCTGCCTGCAGGGCCTGACCCGCTACGGCAACGACCTGAACAACGGCCTGCTCGAAGCCGACTACATCGTGGTCGAGATGGCGCGCCAGATCCTGGGCGAGCAATGGATGCCGCAGTACGTGGCGGCGGCCAACCAGGGCGGCATCGAACGGGTGCTGGTATGAGCTGTCCGCTGTGCGAGGGCGATGGCGGCAAGCGGGTCTGGAGCGGCCCGAAGTTCCGCGTGATCCGGGCCGATGAGTTCGGCTTCCCGGCGTTCTACCGGCTGGTCTGGCAGGCGCACGTGGGAGAATTTTCCGATCTGCCGGCAGAGGACCGCGTCCTGTGCATGGAGGCGGTGGCCACGGTCGAGCAGGTGCTGCGGCGCGAGCTGCGCCCGGCCAAGGTCAACCTGGCCTCGCTCGGCAACCTGGTGCCGCACTTGCACTGGCACCTCGTCGCGCGCTTCGAGGACGACAGCCACTTCCCCGCGCCGGTGTGGGCCGCTGCCGTGCGGCCGCGCGACACGGCGCACGAGGCGGCGCTGGCGCGGCGCCTGCCGGCCGTCGACGCCGCCATCGCGGCGCGCCTGGCGACGATGCAGGCCGGGGCATGATCGGCGCCTTGTCTTTCCCGGGAGCAGCTTCATGGCAGGCTTGACTGCGGGCGGCGCCACGCCGCAATCCATTACCGTGCACGGCGCGTCGCGGGTGCTGGAAATCAGCTTCTCCGACGGCGCGCACTTCCGCCTGCCGTTCGAGCTGCTGCGCGTGTTCTCGCCCTCGGCCGAGGTGAAGGGCCACGGCCCGGGGCAGGAAACCCTGCAGACCGGCAAGCGCGAGGTCGGCATCGTCGCGCTCGAGCCGGTCGGCAACTATGCGGTGCGGCCGATCTTCAGCGACGGCCACGAGACCGGCATCTACACCTGGGCCTACCTCTACGAACTGGGTGCGCAGCAGGCCGAGCGCTGGGCCGGCTACGAGGCGCGCCTGGCCGCCGCCGGCGTGGACCGCGACGCTCCCATGCCGCCGCGCGGGGGCGCCGGCTGCGGCGGCCACGGCTGAGAGGCGCAAGGCCGTGCGTGCCGCGGGCCTGCTGCAACATCAGGGCAATCGCATCTAACCAGAGCCCCCCATCCCCAGAGCCGCTCCCATGCCCATGAGGTGCTCCAGATAGGGCAGGCTCCAGCCAGCGCGCTTGCGCTTGGCCTGCAGCCCGAGCTTCACCGAGGTGTCGCGCGTGAGCATCTGCAGGGCCATGCGCCGCAGCAGGGACTGGTTGTGCGGGCCCTGATCCTTGTAGGACTGCGCGGCATCCTCGCGCAGGGCCACGTCCAGGCTCCAGTGCAACTGGTTCTCCACGCTCCAGTGCGCGCGGATGCTGTGGGCCAGCACATCT
>NZ_JAELTO010000179.1 GCF_016428875.1 Xylophilus sp. ASV27 | reverse complement strand
CTGTGGGCGGTCTGCGGCGTTGCAAATCCTCGCCATAGCTGCGGCTATGGCTGCGGTTTGCGCCTTGCATCCCATCCCACACCAGGGCGCGCGCCACCACGCGGACTTATTCAGCGTTGCCCTAAGTGTCCCGTTCGCGATGGTTTCTGGCAGGTTGCCGCGCAACAGGGCCGTTGGCGGTCCGGATAATTCCGTCTCCCTGGATACCGCGCACGGGCGCGGGCTCATCCGCGCCAACGCACGACACCTATGACAACAAGCGCAGCAGCCCTGGACGACAGCGGCACCTCTACCGACTCTTCGAGCGGGCCCGTGGCGGCCCGGCCGCAGGCCAGGCCGGCCTTCGGCATTCTGGCGGCGATCAGCGGTTCGCACATGGTCAACGACATGATGCAGTCGCTGATCCTGGCGATGTACCCGATCCTGAAGGGCGAGTTCTCGCTGAGCTTCGGGCAGATCGGGCTGATCACGCTGACCTACCAGTTGACGGCCTCGCTGCTGCAGCCGCTGGTGGGCCTGTTCACCGACCGGCGGCCGCAGCCGTATTCGCTGCCCTTCGGGATGGGGTCCACGCTGGTCGGGCTGATGCTGCTGGCCTTTGCGCCGAGCTTTGGCGTGGTGCTGCTGGCGGCGGCCTTCGTGGGCGTGGGCTCTTCGATCTTCCATCCGGAGTCCTCGCGCATCGCGCGGCTGGCCTCGGGCGGCCGGCATGGCTTTGCGCAGTCGGTGTTCCAGGTGGGCGGCAACACGGGCACGGCGGTCGGGCCGCTGCTGGCGGCGGCGGTGATCGTGCCGTTCGGCCAGCGCAGCGTGGCGTTTTTCGGGCTGGCCGCGCTGCTGGGCATCGTGCTGCTGCTGCAGGTCAGCCGCTGGTACGCGACGCACCACGTGGCCACGGCCAGCCGCAGCAGGCCGGCGGCGGTGGCGCCCTATCCGCGCGGGGTGGTGCTGGGCGCCGTCGGGGTGCTGCTGGTGCTGATCTTTTCCAAGTACTTCTACGTGGCGGGCATCAGCAGCTTCTACACCTTCTACCTGATGGAGCGCTTCGGCCTGACGGTGCAGAGCGCGCAGTTCCATCTGTTCTTCTTCCTGCTGGCCTCGGCCGCGGGCACGGTGCTGGGCGGGCCGGTGGGCGACCGCATCGGGCGCAAGCCGGTGATCTGGGTGTCGATCCTGGGCGTGGCGCCGTTCGCGCTGCTGCTGCCGCATGCCGATCTGTTCTGGACGACGACGCTGACGGTGATCATCGGGCTGGTGCTGTCCTCGGCGTTCTCCGCGATCCTGGTCTACGCGCAGGAACTGATGCCGGGCAAGGTGGGCATGGTGTCGGGCCTGTTCTTCGGCTTTGCCTTCGGCATGGGCGGGCTGGGCGCCGCGGTGCTGGGCATGCTGGCGGACCGGACCAGCATTGCCTTCGTGTACCAGGCCATCGCCTATCTGCCGCTGCTGGGCGTGGTGGCGGTGTTCCTGCCCAAGGGTGCGCGCCGGGCGGCGTGAGGCCGGCGTATGCTACCAAATATATAGCTAATAGCCCAGGCAGAACCTGGGCTACGGCCACTTTTCAGTTGAATTCCGCGGGCCGCCGGCGCCGCGCGAAGCGCACCACCGTCACGCCCTGCCGCGCCTGCCGCAGCGAGGGCATCACCAGCACGCAGTCGTCATAGGGCGTGCGGATCGGTTCGCCGTGGTTGTCGCCGATCACGGTGCCGGCCTGCGGGATCACTTCCAGGCCCTGGAAGGGCTCGGTGAAGCGTACCTGGCTGCCCTTGGCCACCACGCCGCCGCTCACCTCCAGGACCCAGCGGCCCGGGGCGTCGGGCATGCGCCAGCCGGGCAGCAGGCGCCCGGTGTCGCCGGCGTCGACGATGCCCGCCAGTTCCAGGAAGCGCACGCACTGGTCGCGCGCCACGTCGCGGCTGGAGCGGGCGCCATGGAAGCCGCACTCCACCAGCAGCGAGCGCGCGCCGGCCGCCATGCCGGCCTCGCTGCCGAAGCGGCCGAAGTCGCGCATGCGCACGCCGTCCTGGTGGCCGGCGTCGGCCACGATGTGTTCGGGGGTGCCCATCCGCACCGCGAGTTCGATGTTGCGCGGCGACAGGCCGGTCAGCACCAGGGGCGGGCTGGGCTCGTGCATGGAGTGCAGGTCGAGCAGCCAGTCGGCCTCGGCCACGTGCGGCGCCAGCTCGGCGGCGCGGCGGCGCTCGCGGGTGTCGGCGGCGGCGATGCGCTCGGGCGACCACTGGCGGTTCAGGTCCTGGTCGACGAAGCGCGAGGCGTCGTGCCGCGCGGGGTCGAAGCGCTCGAAGGCCGCCAGGTTGCAGAACGCCAGGCTGAGCCGGCCGCGGCGCGGGCGCAGGCCCGAGGCCAGCAGGCCCTGCAGCGCCCAGGCGCCGCACAGCTCGTTGCCGTGCACCAGGGCCGTGACCAGCACGTGGCGGCCGGGCAGGCCGGAGTCGAAGCGCCAGACGCCCTCGGTGCCGGTATTGCCGGCGCGCCAGGCGCCCAGGTCGGGAACGTCGAGCTCGAACTGCATGCGGCTATCACTCATCCTTGATGTTGGCGAACTGGACGATCTGCTGGTACTTGCGCGTTTCGTCGGCCAGGAAGCGGGCCAGGTCGGGCTGCGTGGCGGGCACGACCGAGCCCGAGGCTTCCATCGCCTTGCGGTAGTCGGGCGCCTGCAGCGTTTCCGCCAGCGCGGCCTTGAGCCGCGCGACCACCGGCTCGGGCAGGCCGGCCGGCCCCATCAGCATGAACCAGACGCCGATGTCCACGTTCCTGAGCGCGGGCGTCTCGGCCAGCGCGGGCACGTCGGGCGTGGCCGGCGAGCGCCGCGCCTCGGTGGTGCCGATGGCCACCAGCTTGCCGCTCTTGATCATCGGCAGCGCGCTGGAGAGCACGTACACGCCCAGGTCCAGGCTGCCGCCGAGCAGGTCGGTGGTGAGCGGGCCGGTGCCGCGGTAGGGGATGTGGGTCAGGAAGATGCCGCCCTGCTGCTTGACCATCTCGCCGGCCACGTGCAGCGAGGTGCCCACGCCCGAACTTCCATACGACAGCCGCCCCGGCTGGGACTTGGCGCGCTGGATCAGGTCGGACGCATTCTTCACCCCCAGCGCCGGCGCGGCGGTCAGCACCAGGGGCTGCGAGGCCACCAGCCCGAGCGGGGTGAAGTTCTTGAGCGAATAGCGCACCGACTTCTTCACCAGCGCGTTGATCGCGATCTCGTTGTTGGCGCCCAGCAGCAGGGTGTAGCCGTCCGGCGCGGCCGAAGCCACCTTCTGCGCGCCGATGGAGCCGCCCGCGCCGCCCAGGTTCTCGACCACCACCGGCTGGCCGATGCGCGTGGACAGCGTCTGGCCCAGCGTGCGCGCCACCAGGTCGGTGCTGCCGCCGGGCGGGTAGCCGACCACGAGCGTGATCGGGCGCTGGGGATAGGTGTCGGCCATGGCCGCTGCTGCGGGCAGCAGGGCCAGGGCCAGCAGCGTGGCGATGCGGCGCCGGCGCAGGGGAAGGTTCATGGGTGTCTCCGGTGGGGGATGGGCCGGATTCTGTGCGGGCGCAGATGCCGCGGGTTGCCGTTTCGGCACAATGGATTGCCGTTTTGGCAAGCGGCGCGCAGTGGCCGCCAGTGACGGGGAAGGAGTGCCCGCGATGCAGGTGAAGTGGATGGAAGACTTCGTGGCGCTGGCGCAGACGCGCAGCTTCCTGCGCGCGGCCGAGCTGCGCAACGTGACGCCGCCGGCCTTCGGCCGCCGCATCCAGGCGCTGGAGGCCTGGGCCGGCATGCCGCTGGTGCAGCGCGGCGAGAGCCCGCTGCAGCTCACGCCCGCGGGCGAGCTGTTCCTGGAGACCGCGAGCCAGACCGTGATCGGCCTGGAGGACGCGCGCGCCGAGCTGCGCAGCGCCACGGGCCGGCAGGAGCGCACGCTGACGATCGCCACCGGCCGCACGCTGGCGCGCACCGTCATGGCCGACTGGCTGCTGCGGCTGCGGCCGGTGCTCAAGCACGCGCAGGTGCGCATCCTCACGCGCGCGCTGCTCGACACGGTGCGCCTGCTGGAGCAGAACGAGGTGGACTTCACCCTGGTCTACCACCACCCGGCGCTGACCTTCCGCCTGGATGGGCGGCAGTTCACGCACGTCACGGTGGCCTCCGACAAGCTGGTTCCCGTGGCGCGCGCCGGCCCGCGCGGCGAGCCGCTGTACCTGCCCGGCCGCACGCCGGCCGTGCCGCTGCTGTCCTACGGCCGCGGCCTGGCCATGGGCCGGCTGCTGGAAGACCACCTGGCGCACAACCCGATCGCGCCGCGGCTCACGCGCAGCCTGGAATGCGACTCGGCCGACGCGCTGGCCGAGTACGTGCTCAAGGGACTGGGCGTGGCCTGGCTGCCGTGGTCCCTGGTGCGCGCCGACTGCAAGGCCGGCCGCATGGCCGTGGCCGGCGACCGCTCGATGGAGATCGCGTTCGAGGTCCGGCTGTACCGGCCCAAGCGCCGGCTGAGCGCGCTCAACGAGCAGGTGTGGCAGTCGGCGGCGCGGCGCTGAAGCCGTCGCGCCACGGCCGCGCGGACCGCGCCCTGGACCCGCCGCGCGCCGAGGCGGACCCAGGCCTGTCCCTGCCGGGCCCGGGCGACATGGCGGCGCTGGATGCGCAGGGCAATCGCATCTAAATCCAAGCGAAACTAAAGCGCTGAAACAACCCTCCTAGCGCAGCCCCGATGAACCTACTGCACCACCTGCAGAGCATCTCCGACCCCCGAAGCCACCGCACGCGTCGCCACGACCTGCAGGCCATCCTGGCCGTAGCGCTGTGCGCCACCCTCGCCGGGGC
>NZ_JAELTO010000178.1 GCF_016428875.1 Xylophilus sp. ASV27 | reverse complement strand
GGCCCAGACTCCTACGGGAGGCAGCAGTGGGGAATTTTGGACAATGGGCGCAAGCCTGATCCAGCCATGCCGCGTGCAGGATGAAGGCCTTCGGGTTGTAAACTGCTTTTGTACGGAACGAAAAGGTCTTCTCTAATAAAGAGGGCTCATGACGGTACCGTAAGAATAAGCACCGGCTAACTACGTGCCAGCAGCCGCGGTAATACGTAGGGTGCAAGCGTTAATCGGAATTACTGGGCGTAAAGCGTGCGCAGGCGGTGATGTAAGACAGATGTGAAATCCCCGGGCTCAACCTGGGAACTGCATTTGTGACTGCATCGCTGGAGTGCGGCAGAGGGGGATGGAATTCCGCGTGTAGCAGTGAAATGCGTAGATATGCGGAGGAACACCGATGGCGAAGGCAATCCCCTGGGCCTGCACTGACGCTCATGCACGAAAGCGTGGGGAGCAAACAGGATTAGATACCCTGGTAGTCCACGCCCTAAACGATGTCAACTGGTTGTTGGGTCTTCACTGACTCAGTAACGAAGCTAACGCGTGAAGTTGACCGCCTGGGGAGTACGGCCGCAAGGTTGAAACTCAAAGGAATTGACGGGGACCCGCACAAGCGGTGGATGATGTGGTTTAATTCGATGCAACGCGAAAAACCTTACCCACCTTTGACATGTACGGAATTTTCCAGAGATGGATTAGTGCTCGAAAGAGAACCGTAACACAGGTGCTGCATGGCTGTCGTCAGCTCGTGTCGTGAGATGTTGGGTTAAGTCCCGCAACGAGCGCAACCCTTGTCATTAGTTGCTACATTGAGTTGGGCACTCTAATGAGACTGCCGGTGACAAACCGGAGGAAGGTGGGGATGACGTCAAGTCCTCATGGCCCTTATAGGTGGGGCTACACACGTCATACAATGGCTGGTACAGAGGGTTGCCAACCCGCGAGGGGGAGCCAATCCCATAAAACCAGTCGTAGTCCGGATCGCAGTCTGCAACTCGACTGCGTGAAGTCGGAATCGCTAGTAATCGCGGATCAGAATGTCGCGGTGAATACGTTCCCGGGTCTTGTACACACCGCCCGTCACACCATGGGAGCGGGTTCTGCCAGAAGTAGTTAGCCTAACCGCAAGGAGGGCGATTACCACGGCAGGGTTCGTGACTGGGGTGAAGTCGTAACAAGGTAGCCGTATCGGAAGGTGCGGCTGGATCACCTCCTTTCTGGAAACCGCGGTCTAATTTGAACGCCCACACTTATCGGTTGTTGGAAGGTTGTCGCCAGCGACTTGGATCGAGTCCGAGTCTCTAGTGACCGGCTTGGGTCTGTAGCTCAGTTGGTTAGAGCACCGTCTTGATAAGGCGGGGGTCGTTGGTTCGAATCCAACCAGACCCACCATCCCATCCAATACAGGGGGATTAGCTCAGCTGGGAGAGCACCTGCTTTGCAAGCAGGGGGTCGTCGGTTCGATCCCGTCATCCTCCACCAACATCTTGTTGAAGACTTCAACACCAAAGCGGCTTCGTGCGATGCATGAGGCTTCTTTGTTGTTGATTGCCATCGTGTAATCAATCGGCTGTTCTTTAAAAATTCATAGAGTCGAATCAGCGCTGTTGGCGGAAAGGGCGAAAGCCCACCGTGCCGCCAACGGCATGAATTTTTGATTGCGTCAAAACGAATATCAGACTTGTCTGAAATTCAAGTATCGAAGCGAAAGCTTCATACGGCATAACGCGTCAGGTGAAAGACCTGGCAATTCCTTGATATGCTTTGGTTTCTCGTGAGAGACGTCAAAGTTATAGGGTCAAGTGAATAAGAGCATGTGGTGGATGCCTTGGCGATGATAGGCGACGAAGGACGTGATAGCCTGCGATAAGCTTCGGGGAGCTGGCAAATTAGCTTTGATCCGGAGATTTCCGAATGGGGAAACCCACCGAAAGGTATCGCATACTAAATACATAGGTATGCGAGGCGAACCGGGTGAACTGAAACATCTCAGTAGCTCGAGGAAAAGACATCAACCGAGATTCCGAAAGTAGTGGCGAGCGAAATCGGAGAAGCCTGTTAGTGATAGCACGACTCTTAGCAAAACAGTCTGGAAAGGCTGGCCATAGCAGGTGATAGCCCTGTATGCGAAAAGAGACGTGTGGTACTGAGCTAACGAAAAGTAGGGCGGGACACGTGTAATCCTGTCTGAATATGGGGGGACCATCCTCCAAGGCTAAATACTCATCATCGACCGATAGTGAACTAGTACCGTGAGGGAAAGGCGAAAAGAACCCCGGGAGGGGAGTGAAATAGATCCTGAAACCGCATGCTTACAAAAAGTAGGAGCCCGCAAGGGTGACTGCGTACCTTTTGTATAATGGGTCAGCGACTTACATTCAGTGGCAAGGTTAACCGAATAGGGAAGCCGTAGAGAAATCGAGTCCGAATAGGGCGTCCAGTCGCTGGGTGTAGACCCGAAACCAAGTGATCTATCCATGGCCAGGATGAAGGTGCCGTAACAGGTACTGGAGGTCCGAACCGACTAGTGTTGCAAAACTAGCGGATGAGCTGTGGATAGGGGTGAAAGGCTAAACAAACTTGGAAATAGCTGGTTCTCTCCGAAAACTATTTAGGTAGTGCCTCGCGTATTACCTTTGGGGGTAGAGCACTGTTTTGGCTAGGGGGTCATGGCGACTTACCAAACCAAGGCAAACTCCGAATACCAAAGAGTACAGCGCGGGAGACAGAGCACCGGGTGCTAACGTCCGGACTCAAGAGGGAAACAACCCAGACCGCCAGCTAAGGTCCCTAAAATTGGCTAAGTGGGAAACGAAGTGGGAAGGCTAAAACAGTCAGGATGTTGGCTTAGAAGCAGCCATCATTTAAAGAAAGCGTAATAGCTCACTGATCGAGTCGTCCTGCGCGGAAGATGTAACGGGGCTAAGCCAGTTACCGAAGCTGCGGATTTGCAATTTATTGCAAGTGGTAGGAGAGCGTTCTGTAAGCCTGTGAAGGTGCGTTGTAAAGCGTGCTGGAGGTATCAGAAGTGCGAATGCTGACATGAGTAGCGTTAAAGGGGGTGAAAAGCCCCCTCGCCGTAAGCGCAAGGTTTTCTACGCAACGTTCATCGGCGTAGAGTGAGTCGGCCCCTAAGGCGAGGCAGAGATGCGTAGCTGATGGGAAACAGGTCAATATTCCTGTACCGATGTGTAGTGCGATGTGGGGACGGAGAAGGTTAGCTCAGCCAACTGTTGGATATGTTGGTTCAAGCCTGTAGTCGTGCCTGGTAGGCAAATCCGCCGGGCTTAGATGAGGGGTGATAACGAGGAAGCTTGCTTCCGAAGTGAGTGATACCCTGCTTCCAGGAAAAGCCACTAAGCTTCAGCTACACACGACCGTACCGCAAACCGACACTGGTGCGCGAGATGAGTATTCTAAGGCGCTTGAGAGAACTCAGGAGAAGGAACTCGGCAAATTGACACCGTAACTTCGGAAGAAGGTGTGCCTTTAGTAGGTGAAAGGATTTACTCCTGGAGCCCAATGAGGTTGCAAAAAATCGGTGGCTGCGACTGTTTATTAAAAACACAGCACTCTGCAAACACGAAAGTGGACGTATAGGGTGTGACGCCTGCCCGGTGCTGGAAGATTAAATGATGGGGTGCAAGCTCTTGATTGAAGTCCCAGTAAACGGCGGCCGTAACTATAACGGTCCTAAGGTAGCGAAATTCCTTGTCGGGTAAGTTCCGACCTGCACGAATGGCGTAACGATGGCCACACTGTCTCCTCCTGAGACTCAGCGAAGTTGAAATGTTTGTGATGATGCAATCTCCCCGCGGAAAGACGGAAAGACCCCATGAACCTTTACTGTAGCTTTGTATTGGACTTTGAACGGATCTGTGTAGGATAGGTGGGAGGCTTTGAAGTGTGGTCGCTAGATCGCATGGAGCCAACGTTGAAATACCACCCTGGTGCGTTTGAGGTTCTAACCTAGGTCCATTATCTGGATCGGGGACAGTGCATGGTAGGCAGTTTGACTGGGGCGGTCTCCTCCCAAAGTGTAACGGAGGAGTTCGAAGGTACGCTAGGTACGGTCGGACATCGTGCTAATAGTGCAATGGCATAAGCGTGCTTAACTGCGAGACTGACAAGTCGAGCAGATGCGAAAGCAGGACATAGTGATCCGGTGGTTCTGTATGGAAGGGCCATCGCTCAACGGATAAAAGGTACTCTGGGGATAACAGGCTGATACCGCCCAAGAGTTCATATCGACGGCGGTGTTTGGCACCTCGATGTCGGCTCATCTCATCCTGGGGCTGTAGCCGGTCCCAAGGGTATGGCTGTTCGCCATTTAAAGAGGTACGTGAGCTGGGTTTAAAACGTCGTGAGACAGTTTGGTCCCTATCTTCCGTGGGCGCTGCAGATTTGAGGAAGCCTGCTCCTAGTACGAGAGGACCGGAGTGGACACACCTCTGGTGTATCGGTTGTCACGCCAGTGGCATTGCCGAGTAGCTAAGTGTGGAAGAGATAACCGCTGAAAGCATCTAAGCGGGAAACTCGTTTCAAGATGAGATCTGCCGGGGCCTTGAGCCCCCTGAAGAGTCGTTCTAGACCAGGACGTTGATAGGCTGGGTGTGGAAGCGCAGTAATGCGTTAAGCTAACCAGTACTAATTGCTCGTGCGGCTTGACCCTATAACTTTGATCAGCAGATCAGGGTGTTATGCCAAGTGACGCAGTCAAAACAATCAAGCTGATTCCAGACTCTATGAATTCGCCGTGTTGAGCCATCCGTTCAGCACAGCACCAAGTTATGCCTGATGACCATAGCGAGTTGGTCCCACTCCTTCCCATCCCGAACAGGACAGTGAAACGACTCAGCGCCGATGATAGTGCGGGTTCCCGTGTGAAAGTAGGTCATCGTCAGGCTCTTACAGCCCTCAAAACCCCCTCTGCATCACAGCAGCGGGGGTTTTGTTTTT